>NZ_DAISHT010000117.1:0-6633 GCF_036822375.1 Pseudoxanthobacter sp.
GTCAGCGTGGGGTCGATGTCGCTGCTGGACGGTGGCGATGTCGGATGCGAGGCCGGCTCCGCAGCGATCGCGCCGGCGTTCGATCTGCCGATCCTGATAGACGGCCGGACATTGCCGCCGGCGAGCCCGGCGTGCCATGCACCCGGACCGGCGCTTCCCCGGACCGGTGCGTCCCGAACCGGGCTTGCGGCGGGCGTGAAAGGCTGCGGATCGGCACTGGCCGGCGCAGCCGGCGCTGGGGGCACGGGTCAGGGCGGCGGAAAGCGGCGTTGCCGGTTCGTCCGGCAGGCGCCGTCACGCATCGCCGTTGAAGAGGCCCATCTGGTCGCCCGGCAGGCGCGCGGGGGGCGCCATGCCGAGGTGGTGGAAGGCGGCCGGCGTCAGCATGCGGCCGCGGGGGGTGCGCTGGGTCAGGCCCTGCTGGATCAGGTAGGGCTCGACGATTTCCTCCAGTGCATCGCGCGGCTCCGACAGCGCGGCGGCGATGGTTTCGATGCCCACCGGGCCGCCGCCGTAGTGCTCGGCGATAACGCGCAGATAGCGCCGGTCGAGGCTGTCGAGACCCGCGGCATCCACCTCCAGCCGCAACAGCGCCCGGTCGGCAATCTCGCCGTCGATGGCTGCCTTGCCGGCGACGATGGCGAAATCGCGCACCCGGCGCAGCAGCCGGCCGGCAATGCGCGGCGTGCCGCGCGAGCGGCGGGCGATTTCGGCCGCACCGTCCTCCGTCATGCCGATGCCGAACAGCCGCGCGCCGCGGGAAACAATCGCCTGCAATTCCGCCGGCGAATAGAACTCCAGCCGGATCGGAATGCCAAACCGGTCGCGCAGCGGGTTGGTAAGCAGGCCGAGACGGGTCGTTGCCCCCACCAGCGTGAAGCGGGCGAGGTCGATGCGCACCGAGCGCGCCGCCGGGCCCTCGCCGATGATGAGATCGAGCACGAAATCCTCCATGGCCGGATAGAGGATTTCCTCCACCGCCGGCGACAGCCGGTGGATCTCGTCGATGAACAGGACGTCGCGGTCCTCAAGGTTGGTGAGCAGGGCGGCAAGGTCGCCGGCCTTGGCGATGACCGGGCCGGCGGTGGCTTTGAAGGCAACGCCGAGCTCGCGCGCCACGATCTGGGCCATCGTCGTTTTGCCGAGGCCCGGCGGGCCGACCAGCAGCACGTGGTCAAGAGCTTCGTGGCGGGTGCGCGCCGCCTCGATGAACACCGACAGGTTCTCGCGCGCCCGCGCCTGCCCGATGAACTCGTCCAGTTGCTGCGGGCGCAGCGCCACGTCGGTGTCGCCGGCCTGTGCGCCGCCGCCCACCATGCGGCCGTCGTCCGCCTCTTTCAGCCGGCCGCGCATCGGCGCTGCGCCGGCACCGCCGCGCCCGGAACCCTGTGGGCGACCGCTCACCGCGCCTGCTCCTTCACCGTGACAGCTCCTTCAGTCCGTGGCGGATGAGGGCGGCCGTGGTGGCGTCGTCCCCGATGGTGCGGCGGGCGGCGAGCACGACGCCGCGGGCCTGCGCTTCCGCATAGCCCAGATTGACGAGGGCGGACACCGCGTCCACCACCGCAAGGTCGGTTTCCCCGCCCGGCACCGGGCTGCCGCCGCCGATGATGGCCGCCGGCGCCTCGTGGGGCGGTGCGGCGGTCTTCAGCTCCGTCACCAGCCGTTCGGCCAGCCGCTTGCCCACGCCGGGCACGCGGGTCAGCATGTCCTTGTCCTGCAGTGCGATGGCGGTTGTGAGTTCGCCGCCGCCAAGCACGCCGAGGATCGCCAGCGCCACTTTGGCGCCCACGCCCTGCACGGTGCACAGCTGGCGGAACCAGCCGCGCTCGCCGGCGGTGGCAAAGCCATAAAGGCGGATCATATCCTCGCGCACCACCGTTTCGATGACGAGGGCGACCCGCTCGCCGGTCTTCGGCAGGTGGGCGAGCACGCGCACCGGGCAGAACACTTCATAGCCGACGCCGCCGACATCGAGCACCACATGGTCGGCGCCGATCGAATCGACAAGGCCGGTGAGTTTGCCGATCATCGGCATCTCCTGAAAGGCGGACCGGTCCGCGGCGGGGCCGGTCCTGCGGGTCACGATGCGCGCGCCGGCGCGGCGGGGTTGCGATGCGCCGGTGCGGCGAGCGTCACGATGCGCCGGCGCGGCCGGGGTTATGACGAGCGCGCCAGCGCGGCGGCGATGCGCGGGTGCAGGGCCGGCGCGGCCTGCCGCCCGCCACGCCGGACCGCCTTTGCGGCCGCCGCCAGCGGCGAGGCGCGATGGTGCGCATGGCAGAGCGCAATCGCAAGGGCGTCGGCGGCATCGTCGGTCTCGAAGGTGGCCTTGGGCAGCAGCACCTTCACCATCATGCGGATCTGCTGCTTTTCGCCGTGGCCGGCGCCGATCACCGCCTTTTTCACAGCATTGGGCGCGTATTCGCCGATGGGCAGCCCCGCACGGGCCGGCACCAGCAGGGCGATGCCGCGCGCCTGCCCCAGCTTCAGCGTGCCGGTGGCATCGCGGTTGACGAAGGTCTGCTCCACGGCGGCTTCATCGGGGCGGATGCGGTCGACGACCGCCGTCAGCCCGTCGAACAGGCTCACCAGACGCCGCGCCAGTTCATCGTCGCCGGCGGAGCGGATGGTGCCGGAGGCGATGAAATGCACGGCACTGCCGATGACCTCGATTGCGCCCCACCCGGTGCGCTGCAGGCCGGGATCGATGCCGAGGATGCGGATGGGATGCGGCGCGAGGCCGGAGGGCGCGGCCGCCATTTCAGCCCCACAGCGGCGACAGGAAAATGGCGATGGTGCTGACGAACCCGACCAGCCACGACAGCGAGCGCAGCCGGGGCCGGTCGGCCAGATAGGCCGCACCATAAACCGCGCGGGCCACCACGAAGGCCAGCGCCGACCCGTTGATGCAGTTCTGCGGCCCGCCGTTCATTTCCGCCAGAATCACCGCGCCGATGAAGAACGGCAGCGCCTCGAAGCCGTTCAGGTGTGCCGACCACGCCCGCCGGCGCAGGCCGGTCTGCGCCGCGTGAACGGTGCGCGGCTCGCGGTTGTCGAACGCCGGGTCGAGCTTGGCCGGAATCAGCACCAGATAGGTGAGGAAGACGGCAGCGAGAATGCACCAGTCCGCAATGCTCATGATTGACCCGCTCCTCTGACGGCGGCTTTCCGGCACGGCGGAGAGCCCTTGTTGGCGGCTGTATCATGATACATAAATGTTTCTGATTTGTTCCGAAAGGCCGATTATTCGGGGCTCACGCCCCGCCCGGCCATGCTGCAGGAGGGCGGAATGCTGGATCATGTCGGGTTTGCGGTGGCGGATTTCGGCCGCTCGCGGGCGTTCTACGATGCCGCGCTCGCGCCGCTGGGCATTGGCCGGGTGATGGAGGTGAGCGCAGCGGAGACCGGCCATGGCGACCATGCCGGCTATGGCACGGCCGGCAAGCCGGTGTTCTGGATCGGCTCGGGCGGCGGGCCGGCCGGCGTGGCCTTCCACATCGCCTTTGCGGCACCGGACCGGGCGGCCGTGCAGCGCTTTCATGCCGCGGCGCTGGCCGCCGGCGGGCGCGACAACGGCGCGCCGGGGCTGCGGCCGCACTATCACCCGTCTTATTACGCCGCCTTCGTGCTCGATCCCGACGGCCACAACATCGAGGCGGTCTGCCACGCCCCGGTGTGACGGCGGCGGCGATTGTTTCCACCGGAAAATGTCATGGCGTCGTCGCACAACCGGCCTATCGCCTGCCCCGCGGGCGGGGGCCGGGCGAATCGGGCCGGGTGCTGCCGCCCGTTCTGCACCGCCGGCCCCGCGCCGGCGGGGAACGGCCGGGAGACAACAACAATGAAGCCCTTTTCGGTGCTGTTCGTGTGCGCCCGCAATGCCGGCCTCAGCATCATGGCGGAAGCCTATCTGAACCATCTGGCGCTGCCGGGCGTGATGGCCTTTTCCGCCGGGCTCGATCCGGCCGAGCGGGTGGACCCGCGGGCGCTGACTGCGCTGTCGGCGGCCGGCATCGAAACCGACCGGCTGGAGCCCAAGCCGGTGGAACTCTTCACCTTCGAGCACGCGCCGCGGCCGGATGTGGTGGTGGAACTGGGCAGCGGCCCCCTCGGCACCGCGCCGCTCTGGCATCACCCGGCGCGCCGGCTCAGCTGGCGCATGGGCGACCCCCTGACGATCAGCGCCCGGGCGTCGTTTGCCGAGGCCTATGATTCGCTCTGCCAGCGCATCGACCGGGCCATGGCCCGCGTGCCGGCCGGGCGCGCGCTGCTGGTGCCGCGCCGCGGCCTGCCGCTGGCACGCCGCCGCTTCGGGCCACTGCTGCCGGCTCTGGCCGGCTGAAGGACGACCCGTGCCGGCTCTGGGCGGGTGAAGGGGGACGCGTGCCGGCGCTGGCCGGCTGCGGGGAACTGGCGCCGGCTGTGGAGGCCGGGGCGGCTGGCGTGCCGGCGGCGGGCGCCGGTCATGTGCCCGTCAGGTCTTTTTCCGGGCTCTTGCACAGGTCGGCGATGACGCAGTTGTTGCAGCGCGGCTTGCGGGCGAGGCAGGTGTAGCGGCCGTGCAGGATGAGCCAGTGGTGTGCGCCCATCCGGTAACGCGGCGGCACGATCTTCTCCAGCGCCGTTTCCACGGCTTCCGGCGTTTTGCCCGGGGCCAGCAGCAGCCGGTTGGCCACGCGGAAAATGTGGGTATCGACGGCAATCGTCGGCTGGCCGAAGGCAATGTTCAGCACCACGTTCGCTGTTTTGCGGCCCACACCGGGCAGCGCCTCCAGCGCCTCGCGGTCGGCGGGCACCGCGCCGCCGTAGCGCTCCGCCAGAATCTGCGACAAGGCGGCGACGTTCTTCGCCTTGTTGCGATAGAGCCCGATGGTCCTGATCTCGTGGCGGATGCGCTCCTCGCCGAGGGCGGCCATGGCGGCGGCGTTGTCGGCCAGCGCGAAAAGGGTTCTGGTCGCCTTATTCACCCCGGCATCGGTGGCCTGCGCGGAAAGCACCACCGCCACCAGCAGCGTGAAGGCATTGGAATAGTGCAGGTCCGATTTCGGCTCGGGATTGTGGGCGGCGAGGCGGGCGAAGATCGCCTCGATTTCCGGCGGGCTGTAGGCGGAAAGGCCGCCATGGGCGGCGGCCGTGGCCGCGGCGCGGGCATTGGCGGCGGCCCCGGCGCGGCGCGGCGGCGCCGCTGCGCCGGCCGTTTTGCCGGCCGTGTGGGCCGCAGCCGCGGCGGGCTTTGCCGCTTTGACGGGGGCGGGCGGCTTTGCCGCTCTGGCGGGTGCTGCGGGCGGACGCGGCTTTGCGGCGGCCGGCCGGCGGCGGGCCGGGGCCTTCGTGGCCGGCCGATCGGGCTGCGGCGGCACGTCCGGCTTCTCTGGCGGGTCTGATTCCTGCGACATGGAGCGATCCTAATCACGGTCGCCGGGCGACGGCCAGACAGGGCGGTGAAAATGCTGTCCGTGTCGCAAACCGGGTGTCGCGGTGCCGCTGCGCCGGCTATGGCTGCCGGATCGGCGGAACCGGCGGCGATCCGTGAACGCACGCCGCATGAACGCAGACCGCATGAACGCCGACTGCATGAACGCCGACCGGATAAGCGCAGAACAGATGGGCGCGAGGCACATGAGCACAGGGCAGGAGAGGGGCACCACCATGCCGCAGGAGCCGGCGGAAGCCGCCGATTATGCCCTCGTGCGCCGGGTTCTGGCCGATGTGACCGATAACTGGCGCACACAGCCTTCCGTGGAGCAGATGGCCGGGGGCGCGGGTGTCAGCACGGTGCGGCTGGAGCGGGCTTTTCGCCGCTTTGCCGGCCTGACGCCGAAGCAGTTTCTGCAGGCCGTCACCATCGACCACGCCCGCCGTCTGTTGCAGGACGACAGCGTCAGCGTGCTCGACGCCACGTTCGAGCTGGGCCTTTCCGCGCCGGCGCGGCTGCATGACCTGTTCATCACCTACGAATCGATGCCGCCCGGCGCGTGGCGGCGCGGCGGCGAGGGGCTGGCGATCCGCTGGGGCTGGCATGACAGCCCGTTCGGCCGGGCGCTCGTCATGGCGGGGGACCGGGGCCTGAGCGGCCTTGCCTTTGCCGACGACGGCGGCGAGGCGGCCGCCTTTGAGGACATGCAGCGCCGCTGGCCGCGCGCCGCCTATGTGCCGGATGTCGCCGGCACGGCGGCGCTGGCGGCACGGGTTTTCGATCCGGCGGAGTGGCGCCCCGACCGGCCGCTGCAGGTGACGCTGATCGGCAGCGATTTCGAGATCCGGGTGTGGGAATGCCTGCTGGCGATCCCGTTCGGGGCCGCCACCACCTACAGCCGCATTGCCGGCCGGCTCGGCCGGCCGCAGGCGGCGCGGGCGGTGGGCAGCGCGGTGGGGCGCAATCCGGTGTCGTTCGTGGTGCCCTGCCACCGCGTGCTGGGCAAGGGCGGCACCCTGTGCGGCTATCACTGGGGCCTGTCGCGCAAGCGCGCCATTCTCGGGTGGGAGGCCGGGCTTGCCGGCACCGTGTCGGCGCCCGGTCCCGCTGCCTGACCGGTCCGCATTTTGCCCGGCGGGGCGGGTTTGCGGCCGGCCGGCCGGCGCGCTGCCGCATCTGCCGGTTCGCGACACCCGCAGCGGCCCGGCCGCAGA
>NZ_DAISHT010000117.1:6733-10864 GCF_036822375.1 Pseudoxanthobacter sp.
GGCTGCGAATCAGGGTTCCAGTTCGGCATCCCAGTAGAGGAAGTCGAGCCAGCTTTCATGCAGGTAGTTGGGCGGGAACAGACGCCCGTTGTTGTGCAGGTCCTGCACCGTCGGCCGGAACGGCCTGTGGCGCGGATGCAGGCCGATCTCTTCGCAACTGCGAGAGCCCTTCAGGAGATTGCACGGCGAACAGGCCGCCAGCACGTTCTCCCATGTCGTCTGGCCGCCGCGGCAGCGCGGAATCAGATGATCGAAGGTGAGATCGGTCTTCGATCCGCAATACTGGCACTCGAACCGGTCACGCAGGAAGACGTTGAACCGGGTGAAGGCCGGATTGCGGGCCGGCTTGACGTAGGTTTTCAGCGACACGACGCTGGGAATGCGCATGTCGAACGTGGGGCTGCGCACGCTGACATCGTATTCGGATACGATGTTGACCCGGTCGAGGAAAACCGCCTTGATCGCATCCTGCCAGGACCAGAGCGACAAGGGGTAATAACTCAACGGACGGTAGTCGGCGTTGAGCACCAGGGTCGGATGCGCATCGGGCGAGACGGCGACAGTCACAGTCTGCTCCTCATGCCGGGGATCGGTGTCCCTGTGGACGAGCGCGGACCAGAGTGTAGAGCCATCATGTCGGGCGTGTGAAGTCCCGCCCGCCGCCGGCCATCGTTAAATGCCGCCGTGCCGGCTGCGGCCGATTCGACCGCGCCGTTCGCATCTGCAAAAAGCCCGGCGGGCCTCAGCGGCTGAAGGCATCCGCCAGCGAGGCGATGCCGATGGCCACGCCTTCCGCATCGATGCCGTGGCCGAGGCCGGGGCGGCCGTGCATGTCGACCGGCACGCCGGCTTCCGTCAGCGTGTTGTAGGCATCGAGCATCGCCTGCGGCGGCACGATATCGTCGAACTCGCCGTGGACCAGCACCACATGGGGGGGCGGGCGCACGGCCTCCGCCTTCACGCGGGCCGGCGCCGGCAGCAGGCCGGAATAGCTGAGGATCAGCGCCGGGGCCGCCGGCCGGCGCAGGCCGGTGTGCAGCGCCATCATCGCCCCCTGACTGAAGCCGATCAGCGCAAGGTCGCGGTCCGTCAGGCCGTGCCAGGCGAGTTCGCCGGCGATGAAGCGCTCCAGCAGGTCGCGCGTGGCATCGGCCCCGCGGTCGAACTCCGAGGGATCGGTGAAGGAGATCGGGAACCACTCCCGCCCGAACGGCGCACCGCCGCACGGCGCCGGCCCGTGGGGCAGCGCAAAGGCCACATCCGGCAGCATGTCGCCGATGGCATCGGCGAGCGGCATCAGATCGCTGCCGTCGGCCCCGTAACCGTGCAGCACCACAACGAGCTTGCGGGCCGGCCCGCCGGAACGGGGGCTGAGGCGGGGTCCATCGAGTGCGGCCATGGTGCAGATATCCGGTGGCAAAAGGGGCGGTGTCAGTCCGGCAGCGGCAGGCCGGCGCCGGCGGTGCGGCGGGCGCCATAATAGGCCCAGAACAGCCGGGCAGCCACCGCGCGCCACGGTTGCCATGCTTCGGCGATCGCCGCAAGATGCCGGCTGTCGGGCCGCGCCGCCAGCCCCAGCGCCTCGCCCACGGCAATGCGCAGCGCCATGTCGCCGGCCGGGAAGATATCCGGGTGCCCGGCGCAGAACATCAGGAAGGTGTCGGCCGTCCACGGCCCGATGCCGCGAAAGGCGGTGAGCGCGGCATGGGCTTCCGCGCCGGAAAGCGCGGCGAGGCGGGCGGGATCGAGCCGGCCTTCCGCAACGGCGCGGGCAAGCCCGGCGATGGTCGCCGCCTTGGCTCGGGAAAGGCCGGCCGCCTTCCAGCCCTCGTCGCCAAGCCGCAGGAAGCCTTCCGGCCCGGCGCCGCCGGCTGCCTCCAGCCGGTTCCAGATGGCGCGCGCGGAGGCCGCCGACACGAGCTGCGCCACCACCAGCCGGGCAAGGCCGCGGAAATCGGCGGCCTCGCGCCGCAGCGGAATGGCGCCCGCCACCGCCGCCACCGGCCCGAGGCGGGCATCGGCGGCCAGCAGCTCGCGGAGCGCAAAGGCGATGTCGCCGGCGCTGTCGATGCGCTGCGGGCGGGGGGCGGGCGGCGGGGGGATGGCATTTTCGCCCGTGGTGTGCATCGTCGGCAGCCGATCTGAAAACGGTGGCGCGAAGCGCCATCGTGCCCGAAGAGGCCGCCGATTTGAATCGCCCCGTGTTCCGCTTTGCGCCCAGCCCCAACGGCCGCCTGCATCTGGGCCACGCGCTCTCTGCCCTCCTCAATGCCGACAGGGCGCAGGCAGCCGGCGGCCGGCTGCTGCTGCGCATCGAGGATATCGACCGGACGCGCTGCCGGCCGGAATTCGAGGCCGCGATTTTCGACGATCTGCGCTGGCTCGGCCTGCACTGGGAAGAGCCGGTGCGGCACCAGTCCCGTCACTTTGCCGACTATCGCGCCGCTCTGGACGGGCTTGTGCGGCGCGGGCTGGTCATTCCCTCGTTCGCCTCGCGCCGCGAGATCGCCGATGCCGCTGCGGCCGCGCAGGCGGCCGGCCGGCCGTGGCCGCGCGATCCGGATGGCGCCATCGTGTTCGCCGGCGACGAGGCGGTGCTGCCGGCGGCCGAAATTGCCCGCCGGCGCGCCGGCGACGCGCCGATGGCGCTGCGCCTCGATCACGAAAAGGCTCTGGCGGCGGCCGGAGACACGCTTTTCTGGGACGAAACCGGGGCCGGACCGTGCGGGCAAAGCGGCCGCATCGCCGCTCTGCCGTGGCGCTGGGGCGATATCGTGCTGGCGCGCAAGGAGACGCCGACCAGCTACCATCTTTCCGTGGTGGTGGACGACGGCCTGCAGGGCATCACCCATGTCGTGCGCGGGCGGGACCTGTTTGCGGCAACTGCCGTCCACCGCCTGTTGCAAAGGCTGCTCGGCCTGCCGGCGCCGGTCTATCACCACCACCGCCTGATCGTGGATGAAAGCGGGCGCAAGCTCTCCAAGTCGGCCGGGGATACGGCGCTCGGGGCGCTGCGGGCGCAGGGCGCGACGCCGGCGCAGATCCGCGCCCGTGTGGGGCTTGCGAACCTTACGGCAGGCCGATGATGGCGAGCCACAGCCCGAGGGTGAGGGCGGCGGCGGCGGTGGACAGGGTGATGGTGTTGGAGGCAAGGCCCATGCCGACGCCCGCCCGGTTGGCGATGAGATAGGCGTTGACGCCGGTGGCCGAGGCCGCCGAAACCGTGGCCACCGCCGACCAGATCGGCGGCATGGTGAAGACATGGCGGCTCATGAAGAACACCACCGCCGGCATCACCATCAGCTTCAGCAGCACCAGCATGCTGGACGGCACCAGATGCCCGCCGATGCCATAGCGCTTCAGGCTCATGCCGAGGGCGAACAGCGCCACCGGCACGGTGGTGTCGGCAAGCCGGTGCACCACCTCCCTGAACGGCCCCTCGATGGGGATTTGCAGCGTGCGCACCACGGCGCCTGCCAGAATGCCGATGACGATGGGGTTCTTCAGGATGTTGATGACCATGCGCCGCATCAGCGCCAGCGGGCTGAAGGCGCGGGCCTCCGCCTTTGCCTCGTGGTGCTCGAACAGCAGCGTGGCGACAATGGTCATCAGCGGCGTGTGGACGGACAGCAGCAGCAGGATCGGCACGTCGCCGGCCTTGCCCCAGACCGAGAACACCACCGGGATGGTCAGCATGGCGGTGTTGGAAAAAGCGGCTGAGACGCCCGCCACCACGCCCAGCCGCGGATCGCCGCCGAAGAAGCGGCGATAGCAGATATCGCCGGCGACCCATGCCACCACCACGCCGCTGAAATAGGCGCCCCAGAACGGCCATGGCGACAGATCGGGGAAATGGGCGGTGGCCAGCGCGTTGAACAGCAGCGTGGGCAGCGAGACGGTAGCGGCAAAGGCCCCGAGCGCATCGCCGACCGGTGCGGGCAGAATGCGCAGTGCCGCCGCCCCCCAGCCCAGCGCCAGCAGGCCGAAGACGGGGGCGAGGACCAGGACGATCTCGGTGAACGACATCGCTTGATGACCGCAGCTTGAGCCGTGTCGCACCCGTCAGCGCGGCGCCGGCAGGGCCGCGGCAGCAGGGCGGGGAAGGGGCGGGGTTTAAGGGACCGGAGGCGG
>NZ_DAISHT010000118.1:0-6960 GCF_036822375.1 Pseudoxanthobacter sp.
GGAAGGTGCGGTAGTCGGGATCCTGCGGATAGGCTTCCAGAATGCCGATCAGCGCCGCGATGTCGCGCACGGTCGCCTCCGACAGGCGCTGGGTGACGAGCTCCCAGTGCCGCTGCAGAAAGACATAGGCCACCACCGACTGCAGCAGAATGAGCGGCAGCACCACGATCAGCAGCGAACGGGGAAAGAGGCGGCGCGGCAGGCGGGCGTGCAGCCAGCGCCCCGGCCACATCAGCGCCCGGCCGGCCAGGCGCAGGGCCAGACCGAGGCGGGTGCGGGCGGGCGGGCGCGGGACTTCGTCCTCGCCGTCGTCGCGGAAATCGGTTTCGTTCGCCATGGCCGGGCTCCGGGTGTGGGCTGGCACGCGCCCGGGGCGCGGGCCGGTCAGGAGGCGATGAGGCGGTAACCCAGCCCGCGCACGGTCTGCAGGTGCACCGGATCGGCCGGGTTGTCCTCGATCTTGCGGCGCAGGCGGTTGATCTGCACATCCACCGTGCGTTCGCCGAGTTCACCCTCGCGGCCGACCAGCAGGTGACGGGGAATGGTCTGGCCGGGGCGCTCGGCAAAGGTTGCCATCAGCCAGCGCTCACGGTCGGTCAGGCGCACCGGCTCGTCGCCGCGGCGCAGTTCCTGCCGGGCGATATCGAACACGAACGGGCCGAAGCTGACCTCGTTGGCCGGCACCTCCGCCGGCCCGCGGCGGCGCAGCACGTTGGCGATGCGCAGGATCAGTTCGCGCGGCTCGAACGGCTTGGTCAGATAGTCGTCGGCCCCCACCTCCAGCCCGGCGATGCGGTCGGCGCTGTCGGTGCGGGCAGTGAGCATCAGGATCGGCACATCGGAGCGCGCCTTCAGCGAGCGGGCCAGCGACAGCCCGTCCTCGCCCGGCATCATCACATCCAGAATCAGCGCGTCGAACACGATCGAATCGAGCTTGCGGCGGGCGTCGGCGGCATCCTCCGCCACGGTCACGCGATAGCCGTTGGCGGTGAGATAGCGGCGCAGCAGTTCGCGGATGCGGCTGTCGTCGTCGACCACCATCAGATGCGGGGCATCGTCCGACAGCGGCTCCTTCGGCGGGGCGGTGATCGGGCTCATGGCTGCTCCTCGTCCGCGTCGAAGGCAGGGCCTGCCTCGCGGCTTTCGGTGGCGGCGAGGCCGGTGAGAAAGCGCACCGCAAGGGCGTGGCCGTCGTCTCCCAGCCCCTCCAGCGCGGTCTCGATCTGCCGCGACTGCAGCATCGACAGGCGATGATCGAGAGCCTGCCCGGTGTCGGTTGCATAAAGCAGGCGCTGGCGCCGGTCCGCGGGCCCCGGCCGCTGGTCGATGAAGCCGGTATCGATCAGCTGTTTCAGCACGCGGCCGAGGCTCTGCTTGGTGATCTTCAGGATGTCCAGAAGATCGGTCACGCGAATGCCCGGATTGCGCGCCACGAAATGCAGCACGCGGTGATGGGCGCGGCCGAAGCCATATTCCGACAGAATGCGGTCGGGCCGGCCGATGAAGGCGCGGTAGGCAAAGAACAGCAGCTCGATCACGTCATAATGCGGTTCGCCCGCCGGCTCCGCGCCGCCCGGCAGCGGTTCCGCCGGCGAAGGGGCGGAAGCGTGGGGCGCACAGGTTCGGCCGGGCGTCGCCGGGGCACCGGCCGCAGGCGGCAGACGGGAATCAGACGGAGAAATTACGTCAGCCATATTGACATAATCGCGTACGATAGTTACTTCACTGCGGGTCAAGACGAAACGATCGAATGAAACGGCCGGCCCGACCGGCTGCGGAACGAAGATATCGACACTTTCGCCGCGACGCAAAAACTGCCTTTCGACGGGCCCTTGCAACGGGCCGGAAGGGGCTTCGGGATCGGCCGACGATGCGCCCTGTGAGGCGCCCCGCATGACGGGGTGCAGGGATGCGCACCGGCCGGGCGCCGAAGGGGCCGGCGTGCACGCGCAGGGGCAGGGCGGTGTCCGACGGGGGCGATCCCCGGGCGGGCAGCCCCTGCGGATGTGGCGGTGCGGCGAGGTTTCCAACGACGCGTTCGCATCAGGAGAGAAGAAAATGGCGGGACAGCCTTTCGACAACCGTGACGGCGTCATCTGGATGGACGGCAAGTTCGTGCCGTGGAGCGATGCCAAGATTCACGTTCTCACGCATGGCCTGCACTATGGCAGCTGCGTGTTCGAGGGCGAGCGCGCCTATGACGGCGTTGTGTTCAAGCTGAAGGAGCACACCGACCGTCTCATCGCGTCGGCCCGCACTCTCGGCTTCGATCTGCCGTTCACCGCCGACGAGATCAATGCCGCTCATTATGAGCTGCTGAAGCGCATGAATTTCACCAACGCCTATGTCCGTCCGGTCGCCTGGCGCGGCAGCGACGAGATGGGCGTGGGCGCCCAGCACAACAAGATCCACGTCGCCATCGCCGCGTGGGAGTGGCCGAGCTACTTCGATGCCGAGCAGCGCCTGAAGGGCATCCGTCTCGACATCTCCGAGTGGCGCCGCCCGGATCCGCATACCATTCCCTGCAAGGCGAAGGCGGCGGGTCTCTACATGATCTGCACGCTCTCCAAGCATGCGGCCGAGGCCAAGGGCTATGCCGACGCGCTGATGTTCGATTATCGCGGCTACGTCGCCGAGGCGACCGGCGCCAACATCTTCTTCGTCAAGGACGGCGAGATCCACACGCCCGATCCGGATTGCTTCCTGAACGGCATCACCCGTCAGACGGTGATCGAGCTGGCGAAGAAGCGCGGCCTCACGGTGCATGAACGCCACATCATGCCGGAAGAGATGTCGGGCTTCCAGGAGTGCTTCCTGACCGGCACCGCCGCGGAGGTGACCCCGGTTGCCGAGATCGGGCCCTACAAGTTCACCCCCGGCGCGGTGACGCGGCAGCTGCTCGAAGACTACACGGCCGCCATCCATCAGGCCCGGGTCGCCGCCTGAACAGGCCGGCTCCGACCGGGCCCGCTCTGACCGGGCCTCCGGCCCGCCGGACATGACCCGACAGACATTGCCCGCCGCCCGGCCCCTGCCGGGCGGCGGTTTTTTATGGCTCAGCCGCGACCGGCCGAGAGCGCTGCGGGCCAATTCAGGCGTGCGTCCTGCCTTGCGCGGCCCCCTTTGGGTCGCATTTTGTATTCCGTTCTCCGGCGCTTTGCGGCATGCTGACCGCCATGTTGCAACGTAGGAAAGCAGAGGCGCAGGGCCGGAGCCGGGCTTTCAAGGCCGGCCTGCACCGGCTGCGGAGTGCCTGACGTGTCCATTCTGCCTGCTGCGGTTCGCAGCCCCTGTCATCGTGTCCGTCCCGCTCTCCGCCTGCTTGCCGCCGTTCTGCTGGCCGTTGCTGCGCCGGGTGCCGGGGGGCTCTGGCCGGCCGGCGGCGCGGCGCTGGCCGCCGCCGTGCGGCCGCTCGGCGAAAGCGACGCGCTGCCGCCCGTGCCGGCCGGCGAGCCGGTGCTCACCGTCGAAAGCGGCGGGCGCAGCGAGGCGCTGACCTATGCCGATATCGAACGGCTGCCGATGTCGGAAACCACGCTGGAAACCCCCTGGCTGCCGAAGGCCACCTGGCAGGGCGTATCGCTTCTGGAGCTGCTGGATCGTTACGGTCTGGGCAAGGCCCGCACGCTCGTCATGACGGCGCTGGACGGTTATGCGATCCGGCTCGACCGTGCGGCGATCGAGGCCGGCAACCCGCTTCTGGCGACGCGGCGCGACGGCGCGCCGGTGCCGGTCGGGCAGCGCGGCCCGCTCATGGTGCTGTGGCCGCAATCGGCCGAGGCGGTCAAGGCCGGCAGCGCGGCTTCGGCAAACTGGATCTGGAGCCTCAGTTCCATCCGCAGCGGGGATGGCGGGGACACGCCCTGATGACGCAGCCGGCGCGCGGGAGTTCGTGGTGGCTTTCGCCGGGTGGCGCGCGCCTCGTCCTGGGCGGTTATCTGGTCGCTGCCGTCGTCTTGCTGGCTGTCGTGCTGGCCGGCGTGGGCGCGGTGTGGCAGGCGCGGCCGGTCATGGTGCTGGCGCAGGTGCATCACATCGAAAGCCTTGCGGCCGATGTCGCCATCTTCCGTGCCACCGGCGGCGCGGTGCCGGCCGGGCGGCGCGGCAGTCTGGCGCTGATCCAAACGCGGCTGGCCGATTTCAGCGCGCTCGGCAGCACGCAGGAGCCCCTGCCGGCCGATATCGCCGCCGATCTCGGGCAGGTCGAGGCCATCGTGCGCGCGCTCGCGGCCAACCCCGACCCGGTGCGGCGCGACCGCCTCGCCCGCGATCTGGCCGACCTCACAGCCGTGCTGAGCGGCACCGTGAGCCAGCACGTTCAGGAGGAGATGGCGCTCGAAAGCCAGCGCCTGCAGGCCTATGCCGCCACCGTGGGCGGGCTGGCGGTGATGCTGCTGGCGCTCGGCTTCGGGCTGATCGACCTGGCCATCAAGCTGGCCCGCCGCAACCGCACCCTGAGCGAGATGGCCAATCTCGATCCCCTGACCGGGCTTGCCAACCGCCGCATGGTGGAGCTGCAGGCCGAGGCGATTTTCCTGCTGGCGCGGCGCACCGGCCGGCCGGTGGCGCTGGCCGTGCTCGATCTCGACCGCTTCAAGTCCGTCAACGACACCTTCGGCCATCTGGCGGGCGATGCCGTGCTGCGCCATGTCGCCCGCCTCATCGCCGCTCAGCGCCGGGCGAGCGACATCGTCGGCCGCATGGGCGGCGAGGAGTTCGTGGTGCTGATGCCCGACACCGACAGCACCGGCGCCGCGCGCGTGTGCGAGACGCTGCGCCAGCGGCTGGAAGGCGCGCCCTACCCGCAGCCCCACGGCGGCACGATTTTCGTCACCGCCAGTTTCGGCATGGCCTCCGGCGTGGGCGAGACCGTGGATTTCGCCACGCTCTACCATGCCGCCGACAGCGCGCTCTATCAGGCGAAGGACGGCGGCCGCAACCGCATCGTAACGGCCTGAACGGCGTTACGGCAGACGATGCCGCGCAAGGCGCTCGTAGAGCGGCCGGGCGGCCTCGGCTATCGGCTTCAGGCTGTCGTCGAGAGCGTCGAAGGTCACCCCCGGCCGCGGCGGCGCGAAGCCGGTGGAGGCTTCCACCGCGTGGTACCAGTGCGGCGCCCACACGCCGTCGCTGGCCCGCCGCCCCGCCGGCCACGACAGCATGGCCGGCGTGAAACCGATGCCGAGCGCCGCGCAGAGGGCGCCGAGGCGGCCGGCCGGATCGGCCAGAATGTCCGCACCCTCGATCACCGGCGGGGCGTGGCCGAGGCGGTCCGCGGTGCGCTCGAACAGTTCCACCTGCTCCGCGATGCCGATATCGCGCAGGTTCACCGTATCGCGTTTGGCGGTGTAGGAGGCGAGCACCTGTTCCGGCGCGCGGATCAGGAAGGCATGGACGAATTCGGGGCCGTCCATCCACCCGCGGCCGATCTGCGGGATCATGTGGTGCGTCATGTGCTTCTGGTAATAGACCGGCCGGTCGTCCGGCACCGGGCCGGCGAGCCCGGCGGCGGCCTGCCGCCAGTCAGCCGGGCCGGCGGCAATCACCGCGTCCGCCATCGGATGGTCGATGCCGGTCAGGGCCAGATAGGCGGCATAGAACGGTTCGTCGATGACGGCAGTGTCGGGCCGGTTGCCGAACGCACGCATCATCGCGGTCGAGATGTTGCGCGGGCCGGACCACATGGCGATGCGGATGGCGGGGGCGGCGGTCGTGGTCATGGTGGCAGGCTGCCTCGCTCAGAGCCGGTCGAGATCGGCGCGCGCGGTGCGCACCTGATGCACGAGATCGCGGTAGGCGGCCTGCAGCCGCCGTGTGACCGGGCCGGCGTGGTCGCCGTCCGGGCCCGTCTCGCCGATCAGGCGGCCGTCGACATTCCACACCGGCGTCAGGCCGGCAAACGAGCCGGTGACGAACGCCTCGTCGGCGCCATAGACATCGGTCAGCGAGAACCGCTTCTCATGCACCGGAATGCCGAGGTCGCGGGCGAGGCGGATGACGTTGGCCCGTGTGATGCCGCCGAGGCAGTAAAGCCCGTCGGAGGTCCACACCTCGCCCCGGCGCACGATGAAGAAGTGCGTGGAGTTGCAGGTGGCGACCGCGCCGGCTTCGTCCAGCATCAGCCCTTCGTCGGCGCCGGCCTCCGCCGCCTGGATGCAGGCGAGGATGCAGTTGAGCTTGGAGTGCGAGTTGAGCTTCTGGTCCTGCTCGGCCGGACCGGTGCGGCGGATGTGCACGGTAAAGAGCTTCAGCCCGCGCCGCGCCACCGCCGGCAGCGGGGTCTTGTATTCCGGAATGATGACGACGGTCGGCGCGCCGATGGTCACGCGCGGATCCTGATAGGGTGTGCGCTTGATGCCGCGCGTCACCATCAGGCGGATATGCACGCCGTCTTCCATGCCGTTGGCATCGAGACAGTCGAACACACGGCGGGCCATCGCCTGCCGGCTGAGCCCGATTTCCATGCGGATCGCCTTGGCGCCTTCATAGAGCCGGTCGAGGTGGGCCTGCAGGAAGGCAATGCCGCCTTCCACCAGCCGCAGCCCTTCCCACACGCCGTCGCCGAGGATGAAGCCGGAATCGAACACCGATACCGTGGCCTCCGCCCGCGGCTTCAGCGCGCCGTTGACGGAAATGAGGATGGCGGCGTTGCGCGGATCGTCTGCGAAATCGTGGGTGCCGGTGGTTGCGGCATGGGGCGGGATTTCAGTCTGGAGCGGGGTTTCGGCAGCACGGGACAAGGCACACTCTCCGGGGCGCCGGCGATGCCTGCCGCGCCGCACCAGCGGCCCGGGCGGCGACAGACGCGGCGGCGGGCGCGGATCGCAGGCGGAAGGAACGGCCGGCCGGGCGGCATCGGGACAGGCCGCCGCGCCGCATGACGGGAATCAGCCCCGCTGCCGCGGCGCGCGGATATCTGAGAGTGCCGCTCCCGCAGCCGTCCGGCAAGCGTTTGCCGGC
>NZ_DAISHT010000118.1:7060-10804 GCF_036822375.1 Pseudoxanthobacter sp.
AGAGGCAGGATGAGCGGCAGGGCCAGCAGCAGCGCAGGCACGGCGCGGCGCCGGAACGGCGCGCGGGGTGCGGAACGGGGGGGCGGGAGATGGCGCGGGACCATGGCGAACCTCGCTTTCGGGCGGCCCGGCCCGCAGGGCCCGCGGGCGAGGACCGCACCGGCCGATGCAATCTTTCCGGCCGGTCGCAAACGCGCCGGCCCGATCCTAATCTGGGTTGCAATTCCGGCGCTTTGAAGGGCTCAGAGGCAGGCGCGGGCGACGACGCGGTTGCGCCCCTCTGCCTTGGCGGCATAAAGCGCCTGATCGGCCGTTTCGACCAGCTCTTCCAGCGAGCGGCCGGGCGAAGGCAGCGTGCTGGCGGCACCGATGGAAACGGTGGTGCCGGCAAGGCCGCTCTCGGCAAGGCGGGCACTTTCGGCCGCCATGGCGGCACGGATCTTCTCCGCAATCAGCGAAGCGCCGGCCAGATCGGTGTCGGGCAGCACCACGGCAAATTCCTCGCCGCCGTAGCGCGCGCCCAGATCGCCCGGCCGGCGGATCGAGCTGAGGATGATCTGCGCCAGCATCCGCAGCACCAGATCGCCGCGGGCGTGGCCGAAGGCATCGTTGAGCCGCTTGAAATGGTCGGCATCGATCAGCAGCAGGCCCAGCGGCGTGCCGGTGCGGGCGGTGCGCCGCCACTCGCGCGCGATCACCTCGTTGAAGCGGCGGCGGTTGGCAAGGCCCGTCAGCGCGTCGGTGATGGCCATTTCGGCCATTTCGGCCTCGGCGGCGAGGCGGCGGACGAGTTCGCGCCGCAGCAGCACGGCAAGGACGATGAGCGTGCCGCACGCCACCAGCGCCATGGTGCCGATGATGAGCACGCGCAGGGTCCACACCGCATAGATCTCGCGCAGCGGCTGGCTGACGATGACCGACAGCGGCAGCCCGGGCACCGGGCCGGAGACGAACAGGCGCTGGTCGCCGGTGACCGGCGAGCGGGCGATGATATCGCCGCCCGGGGTCGCCTCCAGACGGTCGAACAGGTCCGGCGCGAGGGCGCGCAGGTCGGCTCCGGTGTCGACGCCGTCGGCAAGCGGCGGGGTGCGCACGATGAGCTGGCCGCCGGTGCGCATCAGCAGCATCGTCGTGCCGGGGCTGTGGGGCGCATCGCGGAACAGGGTGCGGAAGAAGTCCAGCGGCACGGTCATGACGACGATGCCGGCAAAGTGGCCGGTGGAATCGATGACGGGCCGCGACAGCGCCACTGACAGGATGCCGTGGTTCAGCCGGCTTTCGAAAGGCGCGCTCACATAGGGGCCGGCATCGCCGGGCGCATCGCGCTGGACGCGGAAATAATCCCGGTCGGCGACATCCACCGCCCGCGGCGGATAGCGGGCGGCATCCAGCACCACGCGCCCGCTGGCATCGATCACCAGCAGCGAGCCGCCGCGGCCCAGAAAGCGGGCCGTGCGGGCCAGCAGGGCGTGACGGGCCCGCTCCGGCAGGGCGGCGATGTTCGGGTCTGAGAGGTCGCTTGCCACCACCTGCAGCACGAGGTCGATCTGACCGAGCTGGCCGGCGATCTCGCTGCTGAGTGCGGCGTGCAGGCTGGCGCCGGTCTGGCGGGCGATGTGCAGCGCATCGGAGCGCTCTTCATAGAGCGCCGAGCCGATGAGGGCGAGGATGACGGCACACGCCAGAATGCTCGCGGCAACGAGAAAGCGACCGATGAGGGGCAGCTGCGGCTTGCGGGACGCGTCCCCGGCGGCTGCGCCGGGCGCCGCATTGCCGTCAGATTGTGGACTGCGTTCCATCGTGGCGGCGGGGCCCGCTCCCAACCCGTGTCCGGCCGGCGCACCCTGCGCCGCGCCTGCGGCCGTCGGTGGCCGCCGGTCCGCGGGTGCCGGGCCGGAATGCAGACGGAGCATTTCCGCTTTTTCGGGCGCTGTCCAGCGCCGGCAGGCAAACGGTTCCGGTACCGATGTCGCAGCGGCAGGGGTTGCGGGGCGCGCGGGACTGGCTGGGGCACCAGGATTCGAACCTGGGAATGGCGGAATCAAAATCCGCTGCCTTACCACTTGGCTATGCCCCACCGTCGCGCCGGGCGCGGCCCCTATCTAGCGAGAAGCTTCCCCGCCCGCAAGCGAGGCCGGCCGATAAAGCGGCCTCTGCGGCCGGCAGGTCGCTTCTGGGGAAAACGCCGCTTCCGGGGAAAACCGTCGCTCACAGCGCCGTGCCGTGGCGGGCGACCGGCGCCCACAGCACGTCGGTGATGCGGGTTGCCCCGGTCAGCAGCATGACCAGCCGGTCCACGCCAAGGGCGATGCCGCTGGCCGGGGGCATCGCGGCAAGGGCGGCCAGAAAATCCGCGTCGATCGGGTGTCGCTCGCCATAGAGCCGCTGCTTCTCCGCCATGTCGGCCTCGAACCGGCGGCGCTGTTCGGCCGCATCGGTCAGTTCGCCGAAGCCGTTGGCCAGTTCCACCCCGCAGGCATAAAGCTCGAAGCGTTCCGACAGCCGCGGATCGGAGGGCTTGCGCCGCGCCAGCGCCGCTTCGCTCGCCGGATAGTCCATCAGCGCGGTCGGCCGGCCGTGGCCGAGGCGGGGTTCGATCTTCTCCACCATCACGCGGGTGAAAATATCAGCCCATGTATCGTCGTCGGCGATGCGGATGCCGGCGGCGCGCGCCTGCGCTGCCAGAACGGTGCGGTCGGGCCGGTCGGCATCGGCCAGGCTCGCCGGCAGGTCGATGCCGGCGAGGTCGCGGAAGGCTTCCACGACCGTTACCCGCTCCACGCCGGCGCGCGGGTCGGCACTGCGGCCGCGAAAGCGCAGGCTCTCCGCCCCGGCGGCATCCGCCGCGATGCGCAGCAGGCCGGCGCAGTCCTCCACCAGCACGCCATAATCCTCCCGGGCGCGATACCATTCCAGCAGCGTGAATTCGGGATGGTGCAGGTCGGTGCGCTCGCGGTTGCGGAACACCCGCGCCAGCGTGAACAGCCGCGGCACCCCGCCGGCCAGCAGCTTCTTGGCGGTGAATTCCGGCGAGGTGTGCAGGTAGAGCCGCGAGGGCGTGCCGTCGTTGTCGATCAGGGTGGTGGCGAAGGCGTGGAGATGCACCTCGTTGCCGGGCGAGACCTGAAGCACCGGCGTTTCGGCTTCGACGAAGTCGCCGGCGGCGAAATAGCTGCGCAGTGCCGCGGTGATGCGGCCGCGGGCGGCGAGCCGCGGCAGCCGGTCGGCCAGCACATCGGCCTGCCAGAACGGCGAGGCTGCGGGGGCGGAAACCAGATCGGTCACCGGATCAGTCATGGCACTCTCTCATCGGTTCGGGCCGGCAGGCGGGCGCCGGGGCCGGAGAATCGCATGCGGGCGGGCAGGGGAGCGTTGCGGCCGGAGCGGGCAGTTGATAGGGTCCGCCGCGAAATGGGGGCCGCGTCAGGCCGGCCCGTCCGCAACTTTTTCTAGAGGAAGTCCGCCCCGTGAAGGTCCAGGCCAGCTCGCTCCGCCAGGGCAATGTCGTCGAAGTCGACGGCAAGCTCTATGCCATTCTGCGGGCCGAGAACATCCATCCCGGCAAGGGCACGCCGGTCACCCAGCTCGACATGCGCCGCATCTCCGACGGCGTGAAGGTTTCCGAGCGCTATCGCACCACCGAGCAGGTCGAGCGCGCCTTCATCGAGGAAGTCGATTTCCAGTACCTTTATCAGGACGGCGACGGCTACACCTTCATGAACTCGGAGAACTTCGAGCAGGTGC
>NZ_DAISHT010000119.1:0-10768 GCF_036822375.1 Pseudoxanthobacter sp.
GCCGTCGTGCGTTCTGCCTTTGCATCCTGCCCGCGCGTGTCCTCGCGCGTGCGCCCCCGACCTGGCGCACCGCCGCACCCTCTGCCGATGGTGCGGCCAGCCGCAGCCGGGCGGGCCTTCCCGGAGTTTTGCGGTCCATGGCCAGCGCCGTTTCATCGCCGAATCGCAGCGACGTGCTCGATACCCGGCAGCTTGAGGATCAGGCCGCGCAGCTGGTGGAGGCCGCCCGCCGGGCCGGTGCCGATGCCGCCGATGCCGTGGTGGTGCGCGGCATGTCGCTGTCGGTTTCCGTGCGCGACGGCAAGGTGGAGGAAAGCGACCGCAGCGAGGGCGACGATTTTTCCCTGCGGGTATTCGTCGGGCAGCGCTCGGCCAGCGTTTCCACCAACGCCGCCGGCGATCCCATGCAGCTTGCCACCCGCGCGGTGGCCATGGCGCGGCTTGCCCCGGAAGACCCCTTCGCCGGCCTTGCCGACCCGGCGCTGCTGGCACGCCATTTCGCCGATCTCGACCTGGCCGACCCGGCGATGCCGGCGGCCGGCGATCTGGCGCAGGCCGCCCGCGAGGCGGAGGCTGCGGCACTGGCCGTCAGCGGCGTGACGCGGTCGGGCGGGGCGGGTGCCGGCTGGGGGCTGGGCGGGCTGGTGCTGGCCACCTCCCACGGCTTCCTCGGCGGCTACGGCGCCACGCGCCACAGCCGCTCGGCCACGGCGGTTGCCGGCGAGGGCACGGCCATGGAGCGCGATTACTGGTCGGCATCCGCGCTTCACGGCGCCGATCTGGCGCCAGCCGGCGAAATCGGCCGCATGGCCGGCGAGCGGGCGGTGCGCCGGCTCAACCCGCGCAAGGTGGCGACCACGCGCGCCACGGTCGTCTATGAGCCGCGCGCCGCGATCAGCCTGCTCGGCCATCTTTCCGGGGCCATCAACGGGGCCTCGATCGCCCGCGGCACATCGTTTCTGAAGAACCGGCTGGGCAGCGCGGTGTTCGCGCCGGGCATTCGCATCAGCGACGATCCGCTGCGCCGCCGCGGCCTCGGCTCGCGCCCGTTCGACGGCGAGGGCGTGGCGGCCGCCGCGCTCGACCTCATCGCCGACGGCGTGCTGACGACATGGCTGCTCGATTCGGCGTCCGCGCGCGAACTGGGGCTCGTCACCAACGGGCGGGCCCATCGCGGCGGCAGCAATCCTTCGCCCGGCACCACCAATCTGACGCTGCATCCGGGCACGGTCGCGCCCGCCGACCTGCTGAAGGAAATCGGCACCGGCCTCTATGTCACCGATCTCATCGGCCATGGCGCCAACATCGTTACCGGCGACTACAGCCGCGGCGTGGCGGGGTTCTGGATCGAGAACGGCGAACTCGCCTATCCGGTCAGCGAGGTGACGGTGGCCGGCCATCTGGGCGAGATGTTCGCCCGTCTGCGGCCGGCGAGCGATCTCGTCTACCGGTTCGCCACCAATGCGCCGACCGTTGCCATCGAGGGACTGACCGTTGCCGGACGCTGACGCTACAGCCGCGGCGGATCTCGATCTTCTCGCCCACCACGCCCGGCGGGCCGGCGAGATCGCGCTCCGCTTCTTCCGCCACAATCCGACCGTCTGGACCAAGGGCGACACCTCCCCGGTGAGCGAGGCCGACCTTGCCGTCGACCGCTATCTCGGCGCGGCGCTGGCCGAGGCGCGGCCCGGCTACGGCTGGCTTTCGGAAGAGACGGGCGACGACGGGGTGCGGCTTTCCCGCGCGCGGGTGTTCGTGGTCGACCCCATCGACGGCACGCGCGCCTTCATTGCCGGCTCGCCGGACTGGACCATCAGCCTTGCGGTGGTGGAGGAGGGACGGCCGGTGGCGGCCGCGCTCTATTGCCCGGTGCGCGGCGAGATGTTCCGCGCGGTGCGCGGCGGCGGGGCGGATGTGGATGGCGCGCGCCTTGCCGTCAGCCCGCTGCCGACGCTGTCGGGCGCGCGCATTGCCGCGCCGCGGGTGCTCGGCCGGCGCAGCCGGCTGGCGGAAGCCGGGGTGGAGGAGGTGCCGTTCATCCCCTCGCTTGCCTATCGTCTGGCGCTGGTGGCGGCCGGGCGCATCGACGGGGCGGCGGCACGCGGCCGGGCCTGTGACTGGGATCTGGCGGCGGCCGATCTGCTGATCGAGGAGGCCGGCGGCGCGCTCACCGATTTTGCCGGCCGGGCGGTGCGCTATAACCGCGCCGATGTGCGCCATGCGCCGCTCATCGCGGCCGGTGCGCAACTGCGCGGCCCGCTGATGGCGCTGTTCAGCGATCTCGATCCGGCGGGCGGCGCCGGCGCCGCCGGCTGAGGGCTGTGCACGCCGCAGGGGTGCGGCGACGCGGGCGACTTCCGGCGCGGCAGGCGACCTGCTAGAGCATAGGCCGTTTCGCTGGCCGGGCGGACCGGCGGGGTTAGCCGGCACACCCGTCCGGCTGCGGCGCAGGCGGCGCGGGGCCCCGTGCGGGCATCGCCGCAGGGCCTGAGCGCTGCGGGCAGCCGCCCGCGGCGGGCGGGTGGCCAGACCCGGCAGGGGCGGCCGCGGCGATTGCCGTGCGGTATGGCATCGCGGGCAGGGATCGCGGGCAGGGATCGCGGGCGAGGCCGGTGCCGCACAGCCGGGGTGATACGGCCGGCGCGGTATGGCCGGGGTGATACGGCGAGCGCTGCCCGGCGAAGGCGTGTCTGCCTGCGGGAAGCGGCCTGCGGGAAGCCGCCTGAAAGTGCGGCTGCCGGAGGGCGTGCCGACCATGGCCCTTCCGCCCGGCAGCGGACGGGCCGGCGAAGATGTGTGACAGGAAAACGGCGAGGGACCCGATGCCCGATTCGAAATCTCCGGCGAGCGACAAGCAGCTTCTTCATCTGGTGTTCGGCGGCGAGCTGTCGTCGCTGGAAGGCCACCAGTTCCGCGATCTGTCCAGGATCGACTTTGTCGGCGCCTATCCCGACTATGCCAGCGCCCGCGCAGCGTGGAAGGCCAAGGCGCAGTCGACGGTGGACAACGCGCACATGCGCTATTTCATCGTCCACGCCCATCGCCTGCTCGATCCGGCGACCGACGGTCAGCACGACTGATCCTTATCGTCAACGACGCCTGCGGCAAGCAGGCTTCGGGCCGGGGCGGGAAGGGGCGCGCCGGCTTGCCAGGGCAAGTGCCTCATGCTGAAGCGCATCATGCGGTCCAACTGGGTGCGCCGCTTCCTCGGGGAGGCGGCCGCGCTCTATCTGAAGTTCGTATGGGCAACGAACCGCGTCGTGTTCGAGCCGGCGGACTATGCCGATCGCGTGGATGGCGAACTGCCGGTCATCGTCACCATGTGGCACGGCCAGCATTTCATGATCCCGTTCGGCCGCAAGCCGCACTGGGACATGCGGGTGATGATTTCGATGTCGGGCGACGGCGAGATCAACGCCGTTGCCGCAAAGCGCCTCGGCATGGGCCTCATCCGGGCCTCCGGCGGGCGCACCGGGCGCGAGATCCGCAAACGCGGCGGCATCCGCGGCACGCTTGAGATGCTGCGCCTGCTGCGCGAGGGGGTGACGGTGTCGCTCACCGCCGACGTGCCCAAAGGGCCGGCGCGGGTGGCGGGCGAGGGCATCGTGCTGATTGCTGAGCGGTCGGGCCGTCCGGTGCTGCCGGTGGCGTTCGCCTCCAGCCGGCGCATCGACCTCGACACATGGGACAAGATGAGCCTAAACCTGCCGTTCGGACGCGGGGCCTTCATCGTCGGCGCGTGCATCGCGCCGCCGAAGGATGAGAGCGAACGCGAGACCTTCCGCCTCGCCGTCGAGGAAGGGCTCAACAAGGTGACGGCCCGGGCCTATGCGATCGTCGATGGAAAATAACCGCTCCTCCCGCGGCAACGGTCTCCTGCCGCTGTGGCGCTGCGCGGGCTATGCCGCCCGCCCGGCCCTGCGGCTGATGCTGGCCGTGCGCACGGCCAACGGCAAGGAGGATCCGGCGCGGCGCGGCGAGCGTTTCGGCCGTCCGTCCGCCCCCCATCCGCCGGGGCCGATGGTCTGGGTTCACGCCGCCAGCGTGGGCGAGATCACCGCCGCGCTGCCGCTGATCGGCGCCCTCACGGCGCTGGGGCTGCAGGTGCTGGCCACCACGGGCACGGTCACCTCGGCGCGCGTTGCGGCCGAGCGCCTGCCGCCCGGCGCCATTCACCAGTTCGTGCCGCTGGACGTTGCGCCCTATCTGCGCCGTTTTCTCGATTTCTGGCGCCCGTCGCTGGCGCTGTTCGTGGAATCGGAAGTGTGGCCGACGACCATCGACGAACTCGCCCGGCGCGGCATTGCGCGCATCATCGTCAACGGACGCATGTCGGAGCGCTCGCATCGCGGCTGGAAGCGCTGGCCGGCGGTGGCGCACGCCCTGTTCGGCCGCCTCACGGCCTGCCTTGCCCAGAGTGGCGGCGATGCGGAGCGCTTCCGCGATCTCGGCGTGGACGACGTGCACGTTTCGGGCAACCTGAAATTCGATGTCGCGCCGCTGCCGGTCGATGCCGGCAAGCTGGCCGACCTTCGCCGCGCGCTGGCCGGCCGGCCGTGCTGGGTGGCCGCCTCCACCCATGCCGGCGAGGAAGACATGGTGGCGGTGGCTCACGCCCGCCTTGCGGCGCACTGGCCCGATCTCGTCACTTTCGTGGTGCCGCGGCATCCGGAGCGCGGCGGCGCCATTGCGGAGCGGCTCGATCCCTCGGGCGCGGGGCAGAGCGTGGCGCTGCGCTCGCGCGGGCAGCCGCTCAGCGCGGCAACCCGCTTCTATGTGGCCGATACCATCGGCGAACTCGGGCTGTTCTATTCGCTGGCGCCGGTGGCCTTCGTGGGCGGCTCGCTGGTGCATGTCGGCGGCCACAATCCCATCGAGCCGGTGCAGCTCGGCGCCGCGGTGGTGACCGGGCCGCATGTGGCCAATTTCCGCTCCATCTATGCCGATCTCGGC
Organism: Pseudoxanthobacter sp.; assembly: GCF_036822375.1. Classification (NCBI taxonomy): domain Bacteria; kingdom Pseudomonadati; phylum Pseudomonadota; class Alphaproteobacteria; order Hyphomicrobiales; family Segnochrobactraceae; genus Pseudoxanthobacter; species Pseudoxanthobacter sp. The sequence goes on from NZ_DAISHT010000119.1 coordinate 4,954, forward strand.
CGCGCCGGCGGGGTGGTGGCGGTCGACAATGCCGACCGGCTGGCGCAGGCGGTGGACGGGCTGCTGGGCGATGCCGCCGCTGCCCGCGAGATCGTGACCCGCGCCCGCTCGGTGCTGGATCAGCATGTGGGCAGCGTGGCGCGCACCCTGACGGTGCTGCAGCCGCTGCTGCCGCTGCCGGCCATCGGGGCGGGCGCGTGAAGACGGCGCCGGCCTTCTGGTGGAGGCCGGCCGGGCCCGCCGCGCTGGCGCTGGCGCCGCTGGGCGTTGTGCTCGGCGCCGTTGCCGCGCGCCGGCTGGCCCGCCCGCCGGGCTTCACGGCCCCGGTGCCGGTGCTGTGCGTCGGCAACTTCGTTGCCGGCGGGGCCGGCAAGACGCCGACCGCGATTGCCCTTGCCGCCCGGGCCGGCGCGCGCGGCCGAAAGCCGGTGATGCTGACGCGCGGCTATGGCGGCCGCCTTGCCGGGCCGGTGATGGTGAGCCCGGCGCACACCGCCGCCGATGTGGGCGACGAGGCGCTGCTGCTGGCGCGCGCCGCGCCGACGGTTGTCGCCCGCGACCGGGCCGCGGGGGCGCGGCTGGCGGTTTCTGCCGGGGCAGACCTCATCATCATGGACGACGGTTTCCAGAACCCCGGCCTTGCCAAGACCGCCGCGGTGATGGTGGTGGATGGCGGGGTCGGCACCGGCAACGGGCTGTGCCTGCCGGCGGGACCGCTGCGGGCGCCGCTGCGGCTGCAGATGGCGCGGACCGCGCTGGTGGTGATCGTCGGCGGTCCGGCCGATCCTCTGCCCTCCGCCGCGGTCATCGCCGCGGCTGCGGCCGCAAATGTGCCGGTGATGCGGGCGCATCTGGCGCCGGAGGCGCCGCAGCGCTTCGCCGGCCGCCGTGTGATCGGCTATGCCGGCATCGGCCGGCCGGAGAAGTTCTTCGCAACCCTGCGCGAGACCGGCGCGGCGGTGGCGGAAACCCGCGCTTTTCCCGACCACCACCCCTTCACCGAGGCGGAGGCGGCGGCGCTGCTTGAGCGGGCGCAGGCGCTGGGCGCAGCGCTGGTGACGACCGCCAAGGACCATGCGCGGCTGCCCGCCGGCGGCATCTTCGGCCGCCTTGCCGCGCAGAGCGCGGTGCTGGCGGTCGGTCTGCAGCCGGACGGGCCGGAGGGCGACGAGGCCCTCGACCGGCTTCTTGGCGGGCTTTCAGCGGGCAGGCTTGCGGCGGGCGCCTGACGGGCGCGCGCCGTCTCAGGCCTTGCCGGCCCCGGCCTTCAGTTCCTGAAAGCGGCGGAACGCCACGGCAGCATCGGCATAAGCCTCCTGCCGGTCCACATTCCAGTAGCGCAGTTCGTCGAGCGGGATCTGCACGCCGGTCACGGCGCAGCGCACATAGGCACCCGGGCGCAGCAGCTGGTAGTCGCCGTCGAGATAGCGCACCTGCGCTTCGCCGCCGCTGCGGGAGGATTCATAGCGGTTCATCATGTCGTCTTCCGTCTTCGTTGTGGGCGGCCGCGCAGCGCTTCACGCCTGCGTGCCGCCAACTGTCATGGCATCGATGCGCAGCGTCGGCTGGCCCACGCCAACCGGCACACCCTGACCGGCCTTGCCGCAGGTGCCGATGCCCTGATCGAGCTGCATGTCGTTGCCGATCATGCGCACGCGCGTCAGCACGTCCGGGCCGTTGCCGATCAGCATCGCGCCCTTGACCGGCTCGGCAATGCGGCCGTCGCGGATGCGATAGGCTTCGGTGCAGGAGAACACGAACTTGCCGGAGGTGATGTCGACCTGCCCGCCGCCGAAGGACACGGCATAGATGCCATCCCTGACGCTGGCCAGAATCTCGGCCGGATCGTGGGTTCCGGCGCGCATGTAGGTGTTGGTCATGCGCGGCATCGGCAGGTGGGCGAACGACTCGCGCCGGCCGTTGCCGGTGGAGTGGGTGCCCATCAGCCGGGCGTTGAGGCGGTCCTGCATGTAGCCGACGAGAATGCCGTCCTCGATCAGCGTGGTGCAGCGGCTGGGGGTGCCTTCGTCGTCGACCGTCAGCGAGCCGCGCCGGCCGGGCAGGGTGCCGTCGTCGACGATGGTCACCCCGGGGGCGGCCACGCGCTGGCCCATCAGGCCGGCGAAGGCCGATGTCTTCTTGCGGTTGAAATCGCCCTCCAGCCCGTGGCCGATGGCCTCGTGCAGCAGAATGCCCGGCCAGCCCGGTCCCAGCACCACGTCGAAGGTGCCGGCCGGGGCGGGCACGGCCTCCAGATTGACGAGCGCCTGCCGCAGCGCCTCGTCGACGGCGGCCTGCCAGTGGGCGGGGTCGATGAAGCGGGCGAAGCCCTCGCGTCCGCCGGCGCCGAACGATCCCTGTTCCTGACGGTCGCCGTCGCCGACCACCACGGAAACGCCGAAGCGCACCAGCGGCCGGTCGTCGGCGATGGCGTGGCCGTCGGCACGCAGGATTTCCACCCGCTGGAAGCTGCCGGCAAGGGAGGCCGTCACCTGCTTCACCCGCGGGTCGCGGGCGCGCGCATAGGCATCGATTTCTGCCAGCAGCCGCACCTTGTCCTCGAAGGCCTCGCCGGCAATGGGGTTGTCCGGGGCATAAAGGCGGGCGTTGGTGCCGGCCGGCGGCTCCGCATAGGTGCCGGCATGGCCGCTACGCACGGCGGAAACGGCGTCGGCCGCGCGCATCAGCGCGGCCTCGCTGAGTTCGCCGGAGTTGGCGAAGCCCGCCGCCTCGCCGGCAATGGCGCGCAGGCCGAAGCCGCGGCTCTCGTCGAACGAGGCCGACTTCAGCCGCCCGTTATCGAACACCAGCGCCTCGGTCTGGCGCGATTCGACAAAAAGCTCCCCGTCGTCGGCCCCCTTCAGGGCGCCGGAGACGATGCTGCGCACGCGCCCGGCGTCGAGACCGGCTTCCTTCAGAAGTTCGCTCATTCACAGTTCTCCGGGCGGGCGCTGCCACAAGGCGGCCGCACCCGGCCAATCTGCCTCACCGGTCGCCGCCGGGCTTGCCGGAGGCGGCCATGTCGATGGCGGCCACGCATCGGGCAGCCGGTTCACCGGCTGCGACGTGATCGCGGATCATGTCGGCGGCCTGCGGCAGGCCGTGATCCGCGCCCGCTGCCGGCCCGCTCCACAGCCCGGCCCGCTCCGCCGCCTTTCCAAACTGGATATAGGCCTCGCGGACGGCAATAACGATAACCGCCGGCGGTCTTTTTGCTGTCGCTGCATAAAGATCGCACAGTTCGGCATCGTCGCGCACCTCGGCCGTGCCGCGGATGCGCAGGGCGCCGGCCCAGCCCGGCACCAGAAACAACAGGCCGATGCCCGGCCGCGCGATCAGGTTGGTCAGCGTTTCGAACCGCCGGTTGCCGGGATAGTCGGGCAGCATGAGGCGGGTGTCGTCGAGCGCGATCGCCATGCCGGCCGGGCCGCCGCGCGGGGCGGCATCGCACAGGCCGTCGGCTGCGGCCGTGGCGATGACACAGAACCGGGCCTGTGCCAGCACCGCGCGGCAATGGGCATCGAGCCGGTGCAGAACCTTCTCCCGCGCCCCCGCGGACGGGGCGCCGCAGAGCCGGTGCAGCGCGGCGGGGTCGGTGATACGGGCCATTCCCGGGGGGCTCTCCCGCCTGCTGCCGTCGCGCCGGCGCCGGCTTTCGTCAGGGCAGGGCTTCGACGCCCTGGCTGAAGCCCTTCAGCGACACCGGAATGCCGATGCCCTCTTCCGGGGTTTCGAAAATGGCGAACAGGGCTTCCTTGCCCTTGCGCAGCTTGTCGGCCAGCTTGTCGTCGAGGGTCACCTCGGCCATGCAGCCGTTGGGCAGGCAGCGCACGAACGCCGCGCGGCCCATGTCCTCGTTGTCGACGCGCAGCCCGAGGCCATAGGGCAGCAGCACGCCCAGCGGCGCCAGCACGCGCAGAATGCGCGCCTTCTTGTCCGCCGTCCGCAGCACGAACACCGACAGGCCGACATATTCCTTGTCGGCGGCGGCAACGGCCTGCGTCAGCGCGCACTGCTCGGTCTTGGCGCCGGGCAGGGTGTCGCAGCGCATCTGCCAGTCGCCGTAAGTCTGCTTCACCACACCCTGTGCCTGAGCGGCGCCCGGCGCGAAGGCCAGCGACAGACCGGCGGCAAGGGCAAAGCCGAGGCCGGACAGGCGCACGCGCCGCAAAAACGCGCCAGAGGAAAATGCGCCGGACGAGAACGCGCCGGAAGCCCGGCCGGCGGCCGGATGCGCCACGGCGGGGGACTGCGGATGAAACAAGGCTCACCTCCGAAGTGGCCACCCGCCGGGGCCGCGATTCGACCGGGCAGGCAAAGGGTTCTGGTCGGGCGGCAACAGTGGCCCATCGGCCGGCCGCTGAAAAGACCGCGGCCGCAACGCCAAAGGCCCGCTGCAACCCGCTGTGCCGGGCTGTTTTCTGGTCCGCAACCGGGGCAAAGGTCAAGCGCCGTGCGTCTTGCGGCGGCCATTTTCCCGCCGGGCCCCGCCGGCTGCGGTCCGCAATGCTGGCCGCCCGGGGCCGGATCGGTTAGAACACGAGAAAAGTGGCGCCCTGCGGGCGGCCATGCTCGGGAGTGTGCCCTTCATGCCGCGTTCTGCTGCCAAGCGCCCAGTGTTCCGCCCGCCTGCGCCTGCCGGCGGGCCGGCACGGCTGCGGCGCCGGGCGGGGTGGAGCCTGTTTTCCCGCGATCACAAGGCCGTCGGCACCCTCAATCTGGTGTTTGCCATTCTGGCCGGGCTGATCGGCGCGGCGCTGTCGCTTTTGATCCGGGCGGAGCTGCAGGCCCCGGGGCTGCAGTTCTTTGCCGACGATGCCACCTTCGGGGTGTTCGTCAGCATTCACGGTCTGGTGATGGTGCTGCTGATGGTGATGCCCGCCCTGATCGGCGGCTTCGGCAACTGGTTCGTGCCGATCATGATCGGGGCGCCGGATATGGCGTTTCCGCGCCTCAACGTGGCCTCCTTCTGGCTGCTGCCGCCGGCGATGGGGCTGATGCTGGTGGCCCTGTTCGCCGGGCCGGGCTTTGTGCGCCCTTCCACGCTGGCGTTGTGCGCGCTGGGGCTCGTCGGCCTGTCCTCGGTCATGCAGGCGATCAATTTCATCACCACCATCGTCAATCTGCGGGCGCCGGGCACGGGCTTCAACGGGCTGCCGCTGTTCGTGTGGTCGGTGCTGGTCACCGCCTTCGTGCTGCTCGTGTCGTGGCCGGTGGTGGCGGGGGCCGTCACCTTCCTGCTGCTGGCGCCCCCCGCCGGGCTCGGCGACGACCCGGCGCGGCTGCGGCAGGTGACATGGTTCATCGCCCACCCGGAAATCTATGTGCTGATCCTGCCGGGGCTGGGCGTCGTCTCGCAGGTGGTGGCCACCTTTGCCCGCCGCCCGGTGCGCGGCGCGCTGTGGGTTGCCTATGCCATGGTCGCCCTCGGCCTGGCCGGCTTCTTCCTGTGGGCCCGCCACCTTTACGGCGGCGGCATGGTCGGCGGCCTTGTCGGCGAGACCAGCGAAGGGTGGGGCAGCGGGATGAAAGGCTATTTCCTGCTGGCGGCGCTGGTGGTGGCCCTGCCGGCCTTCGTGCAGATCGCCGCATGGGGGCTCACCATGCTGTCGGGCGGCATCCGCCTCACCGCGCCGATGCTGTGGGCGCTGGGCTTCATCGTGCTGCTCACCATCGGGGCGGTCACCGGGGTGGAACTGGCGGGCGCGGGCCTCAGCGGCACCGGCGGGGAGGGGGCGCAGGGCGTGGCGCACTTCCATTATGTGCTGTCGCTCAGTGCCGTGTTCGCCATCTTCGCCGGCTGGTATTTCTGGTT
>NZ_DAISHT010000120.1:0-5740 GCF_036822375.1 Pseudoxanthobacter sp.
GGACAGCGGGAGGCCGGGCCGCAGACCGGCCCGCCCGAGCCGCCTCAGCCGCCGCATGGCACAGAAAAGCAAAAGCGCGCCCGGAGGGCAGACCGCCCGGACGCGCTTTCAGAGGACAGAGCCGTAAGCCGGCATGGCCGCTGCCATGCCGCAGACCTGCAATCAGGCTTCCGCCTTCGGTGCAAGAATCTGGCGGCCGCGATACATGCCGGTCTTCAGATCGACATGATGCGGACGGCGCAGTTCGCCGGAATCCTTGTCCTCGACATAGGTCGGGGCCTTGAGCGCATCGGCCGAGCGGCGGAAGCCGCGCTTCATGCGCGAGGTTTTACGTTTCGGAACAGCCATCGGTATCTCTCCGGTGCAAACGCCGGCGGCTCGCCGATCTCGGCAAGGCAGCCCGGTCGCGTCCACAGCCCATAGGGAATGTAGCGGCCTTATACAGATATCCACCGCCCTTGACCAGCCTCTTTGCACCGCCGGCTCAGGAGCCCGGAAAAAGGCATTCGAAGGGCGTGCGCTCCGGGCTGGCCTCTGCCGCCACCCGCGCCGCGCGGGCCGCCACCGCCCCGGACGGACGGGCCGGATTGCGCCTGACCGGGTTTGGCAGCACCGCCGCCATCAGCGCGGCCTGCCGGCGCGACAGCTTTGCCGCCGGAATGCCGAAGGCGCGCTGCGCACCCGCCTCGATGCCGAAAGTGCCGTCCGGGCCCCACTCGGCGATATTGAGATAGATCTCCGCGATCCGCCGCTTGGAGAGCACCAGATCGAGCCACAGCGCCAGCGGCATCTCCAGCGCCTTGCGGGCAACGTCGCGGCCGGGCCACAGGAAAAGGTTCTTCACCACCTGCATCGGAATGGTGGAGGCGCCGCGGGTGGCCTCGCCGTCCATGTAGGCATCCACCACCTTGCCGAATTCCACCGTGTCGATGCCGTTGTGCAGGCAGAAGCGGGCATCCTCCGAGGCCACCACCGAGCGCACCGCCACCGGCGCGATGTCGTCGAAGGAAACCCAGTCGCGCGTCACCGGCTGCAGGGTCAGCCAGCGCACCACCATCAGCGTGGAAACCGGCGGCACCACCGCATAGACCAGCGTCAGCAGAAACGGCGCCACGATCAGCGCGGCGACCGTGCCGAGCGCAATCCGCCACCGGCGCCGCCGCCGCGCGGCGGGGGGAAGAGCCCCGGGACTGGCACGGGACACGGCAACCGCGGCGGGAGCGGGCGAATCGCCCGCGGCCCGGGCCTCGCCGGTCATCGCGGCGTCCGGCGCGGCCGGCATGTCGTCGTCTGGCCGCGCCTCCGCTTCCGCCATCGTCCTCAGCCGCCCTGTCCCGGCCCGGCGCCGCCTCCGGCCTGCCGCAACCGCCCCGCACGCCCGCCCGCAAGCCCCGCGCGGGCAGTCACCCCCTTCATCGTGCATCGTTTTTTCCGGCGGCACAATTCGGTATAATGGTTTTGACGGCCGGCCGTGCCCGTGGTTGAAACAGGGCGTGAGGCAGCCCTGTGCGCGGCACCGGCGGGCCCGCCATCAGGGCGTGCATCCGGCCGCACGGCCTGCATCCGGAGGAAACGAGCATGCTCGGCGTTGGCGAAACCCTCCCGGCCTTCACGGTCACCGGCGTCAGGCCGGGTTTCAACGACCATCAGGAAAACGGCGATTCGGCCTTCGAGCCGCTGACCGAGGCGAGCTTCCCCGGCAAATGGAAGGTGATCTTCTTCTATCCGAAGGACTTCACCTTCGTCTGTCCGACCGAGATTGCCGCCTTCGCCGCGCTTGCCGGGGAATTTTCCGGGCGCGACGCCGTGGTGCTCGGCGGCTCCACCGACAACGAATATGTGAAGCTCGCCTGGCGGCGCAGCCATCCCGATCTCAACCGGCTGCCGATCTGGCAGTTTGCCGACACCGGCCGCTCGCTGGTCGACGGGCTCGGCGTGCGGGCGCCGGAAGGCGTGGCCTATCGCGCCACCTTCATCGTCGACCCGTTCGGCATCATCCAGCACGTCTGCGTCAACAATCTCAGCGTCGGGCGCAACCCGGCCGACACGCTGCGCGTGCTCGACGCCCTGCAGACCGATGCCCTGTGCCCCTGCAACCGCGAGATCGGCGGCGCGGTGCTGAAGGTCGCCTGACGCACCACCGGCCGGGACCGCTTGACCGGCGCGCGGCGAGGCGGCATGCCCTGCCGGAACGGGCCCGGGCCGCCTTTGACAGCCGCACCGGCGGCAGAGATTGCCCGGGATCGCGGACGCGCCTGCTGACTGCGGGAATGCGGACTGCGGGAACGTTTGCGGATCAAGTATGGACTTGCGGGATCATATGGACATGACGATGCCTTCACCCGCCCCCGCGGAACGCACGCCCGCCGGCGCGGCGCCCGGCGACACCCTCGCCGCTTCGCTCTCCCCGTCCCTTGCTGCGTCCCTCGCCGCCACCGCCGGCGCCAGCGAGGCGGTGCTGGCCGCCCTTCTGGCGGCCGACGACAGTGCCGGCCCGGCGGCCTTCGTCACGCCGGCGCGCCTTGCGGCCGCCATGCGGCACGGCGTGCTGGGCGGGGGCAAGCGTTTCCGTCCGTTCCTGCTGGTCGAATCGGCCCGCCTTGCCGCCACCCGTGCCGGAACGGCGCCGGACGACCTTGAGGCACGCGCCCTGCGCGCCGCCGCCGCCATCGAGGTGCTGCACTGCTACAGCCTGATCCATGACGACCTGCCGGCCATGGACGACGACGATCTGCGCCGCGGCCAGCCGACCGTTCACCGCGCCTTCGACGAGGCAACCGCCATTCTGGCCGGCGACGGGCTGCTGACGCTCGCCTTCGAAATTCTCTCCGACCCGGCCACCGACGGAGACCCGGCGGTGCGCATCGCCCTCGTCTCGCAGCTTGCCCGGGCGGCCGGCCCGGCCGGCATGGTCGGCGGGCAGATGCTGGATCTGGCGGCCGAGCACAGCGTGCCGGACGAAGCGATGGTGGCCCGCATTCAGGCCATGAAGACCGGCGCTCTCATCACCGCCGCCTGCACCATGGGCGCCACGCTGGGCCGGGCGCAGGCGGACGATCTGGCCGCGCTGAAGCGATTCGGCGATGTGCTGGGCCTCGCCTTCCAGCTTGCCGACGATCTGCTGGACGTGGACGGCGGTGCCGAGGAGGTCGGCAAGCGCACCGGCAAGGACGCCTCGCGCGGCAAGGCCACCTTCGTGGCCGTCAACGGTGCGGACTGGGCCCGCACGCGCCTCGGCGCGCTGGTGGCGGAGGCGGAGGCGCTGCTTGCGCCTTTCGGCCCGGCGGCAGCCGTTCTGCAGGCCGCCGCCCGGTTCGTGGCCGAGCGGCGCAACTGATCAGCGGCGCTGGACGGCGATCGGCGCGGCCACCCCGTCGCAGGCGGCCAGCAGATCGGCCGGCGCGGCGCGAATCTGCAGACCGCGCTGGCCGCCGTTGACGACGATGAACGGCAGGCCGAGCGCGCTTTCGTCCAGAAAGGTGCGCAGCCGCTTCTTCTGCCCCAGCGGGCTGATGCCGCCCACCTTGTAGCCGCTGATTCGCTCCGCATCGGCCGGCTTCAGCATGGCCGCCGCCTTCTGGCCGGCCAGCTGGGCCAGGGCCTTGAGGTTCAGTTCGCAATCGCTCGGCACCACGGCCACCAGCACCTCGCGGCCAGCCTCCGCCATCAGCGTCTTGAACACCTGCCGCGGCGGCAGGCCCAGCGCCTCCGCCGCCGCCAGCCCCTTGGAATCGACATGGGGGTCGAACGGGTATTCGAGGAGTTCAAATGGCCGCCCGGCCTTTTCCATGGCCTGGGTGGCGGGTGTGCGCTTGCTCATGAGCCGGCCCGTGGCAGAAAGCGGAACGTTCGCATCCATACCCCCGTTTGCCGCCGGGCGGAACCGCGCCGCCGGCCCCGTCCCGCGGCCTCCGGCCGGTGCCGGGCCAGTCCGTGGGCGGTCTTGTCCCAGTGGTGCGGGCGGCGCAGCCATTCCCACACGGCTCTCACCGCGGAAAAAGCCAGCAACCCGCCATAGACCGGCCACAGCGCGATCAGCCAGCGGCTGACGCCGATCGGCCGCACCGCCAGCGCCCGCACGGCCAGCACGCCGGCGGCCCCGTAGCAGACGAGGCAGTCGGCCACACCGAGCGCAAACAGCACATCGCCGGCCAGCGAGCCATCGGACAGCGCCACCGGCAGCCCGGCAAGGCCCGCCAGCAGCAGCCCGCCCCACAGCGCCAGCGCCAGACTGGCAAACAGCCCGCCGAAGAACTGCACCTGCAGCGTGACGAACGCCCGCGCCCCCAGCGCCCGGAACAGCGCGCGCGGTGCCCGCATGTGCACCAGCCACGTCTGCAGCCAGCCCTTCTGCCAGCGGCCGCGCTGGCGCAGGAACGCCCCCACCGTCAGCGGCGCTTCCTCGAAGGTGGCGGAGCCGATGACCGTGAACCGGAAACCGGCCCGCGCCAGACGGATGGCAAGGTCGGCATCCTCCGTCACGTTCCAGGCATCCCAGCCGCCGATCGCCCGCAGCGCCGAACGGCGGAAGTGGTTGGACGTGCCGCCCAGCAGGAACGGCAGCCCGCGGCTGGCATAGAACGGCAGCAGCCCGTCGAACAGCATGGCATATTCGAGGGCGAAGAAGCCGGTGATGAGCTTCTCGCCGCCGTGGTCGACGGAAAGCCGGGCCTGCACGCAGCCGAGGTCCGCGCCCCCGGCAGCAAAGGCCGCCGCGGCCTCGCGAAGCTGGCCGGGCTGCGGCCGGTCCTCCGCGTCGAAAACGGTGACGAGGCTGCCGCGGGCGTTCTGCAGGCCGATGTCGAGCACCTTCGGCTTCGTCAGCGGCCCGCGCCTCGGCACCACCACCAGTTCGAACATCGCCCCGCGGGCGTGGCGGCGCACGGCGGCGGCGGTCTCCGTGTCGTCGGCATCGACCAGCAGCTTGATGTCGAGCCGGTCCGGCGGATAATCGAGGCGCAGGAGATGGACGATGAGGCGCGGCACCACGGCCGCCTCATGGCGCAGCGGCACCAGAACCGTGTAGACGGGCAGTTCCGCATCGTCCGGCACCGGCGCGAGCGGCGGATGGAAGCCGCCGGCCGCCACCAGCCGGGCGGCGCTGCGGCGCGCGGCCGCCAGCATCAGAAAACCGGTCGCCACCGCAACGCTGAGGGCCCCGAACACAATATCCGGCACCGTGGCCAGCGCCGCGACCACCCCGGCCAGAGCGGCCGCCAGCAGCCCGGCCTGCCCGCGGGTGACCGGGCGGCGGGCGATGAGATTGCCGTTGAGGGCCACGAGCCCGGCCAGCGCATCATCCACGTCGCCGGGCAGGGCGTGATATTCCGCCAGCCGGTGCGATGCCGGGCGGATCTCCAGCCGGGCGAAAGCCGCCGCCAGCGCCTGCGGCGAAACCAGACGCGCGCGGCGGCGCAGCGCCGGGCTGGCCGCCAGCAGCGCGGCAAGGCGGCCGGCCGTGGCCGGCGTGGCGGTGAGGGCATAAAGCGGGCCCTCCGGCCCGTGCCCCAGCACCAGCAGCGGCGGCGGAACGGGCGGACGGGCGGCCTCCGCCTCCATCCGGCGCACGGCGGCCTCCAGCATCTGCGGTGCCGCCACGGCGATGCCGAGCCGTGCGGCAAGCCCGGCAAGCCACGCGGCCTCGTCCTGTGCCGTCTGGTCCCGCTCTGCCCGACCCCGCTCTGTCAGGTCCCGCTCTGTCAGGTCCCGCTTTGTCTCAGGCGGTCCGGTTTCGGGCCGT
>NZ_DAISHT010000120.1:5840-10589 GCF_036822375.1 Pseudoxanthobacter sp.
CAGGTCCCGCTCTGTCAGGTCCCGCTTTGTCTCAGGCGGTCCGGTTTCGGGCCGTCCGGTTTCGGGCCGCCCCGCAGCCGCCGGCGCGCGGCCGTGCGGCGGGGTTTCGCCTGCCGGCAGAGACCCCGCACCGCTGCCGGCCAGCGGCCCCGGCAGCCCGGTGGCCGGTTCGCGCAGCATCGCCAGCCCGCCGGCCGCCGGCCGGTGGCTGCGGCGCAGCTGGCGTAACGGACTGCGGTGCACACGATGGCCGTCCGCGCCCATCTTTTCCCCGCAAGAAGCCCCCGAAATGCGCATTGTACCGCCGGAAGCAGATCCGTGCGGCACGCGTACAATCGGAGCGTGACGCAGTCTGCGCCGCACTGCAACGCCACGTCGCTGCCTGCGACAATATCCACATCTGCGCGCAGCCGGCGCGATGCACCGGTCTCTTCCGTGGCGGGGCTTCAGGGGCCGGTATCAGGTGCCGATATAGTGCAGCGTCAGGTCGCGGCGGTGGGATTCCAGCCGGTGTTCGATAACGAAAATGCCCTGCCAGGTGCCGAGGTCGGTGCGCCCGTGCACCACCGGGATCGCCAGACTGACCCCCGTGAGCGCCGACTTCACATGGCCCGCCATATCCTCCGGCCCGTCGAGGGAATGACGCCAGTGGCCTTCCGTCGGCACCAGACGGTCGTAGGCATCGAGCAGGTCGTCGCGCGCGTTGGGGTCGGAATTTTCCTGAATCGTCAGCGAGGCCGAGGTGTGGCGCAGGAACACCGTCAGCAGCCCCTCCACCGCCTGAACCGAGGAGAGCCAGCGATTGATGGGATCCGTCACGGCCGTCAGGCTGCGACCCTGCGTGATCACGTCCATGCGCGCGATCGCCTGCCGCCCGACCGGCGCGGGACCGAACACCGTGCGCGGGTGCGTGCCTTCGAATTCAGACCCCGACATTCCGTCCCGCTCCTGTCTCCGCCCGGCCGTCTGCGCCGGGGGAAAGCCCGGCAGCCGCGACGGCCGACGACAGAGAAGAAACCGGAACCGCACGCAGGCCGCAACGATAAAATACCGTGCCGGCCCCCGGCACCGGTCTCAGACCGGCCGGAAGTGCTTGGAAAGCTTGAGGCCCTGTGCCTGATAGTTGGAGCCGATGCCTTCGCCGTAGAGCGTTTCGGGGCGGGCGGCCATGTGCTCGTAGACCAGCCGGCCCACCACCTGCCCGTGGTCGAGGATGAACGGCACCTCGTGGGAGCGCACCTCCAGCACCGCCCGCGCCCCGGCGCCGCCGGCCGGCCCGTGGCCGAAGCCGGGATCGAAGAACCCGGCATAATGCACGCGGAATTCGCCGACCAGCGGGTCGATCGGCACCATTTCGGCCGCCACCATCGGCGGCACGTGCACCGCCTCGCGCGAGACGAGGATGTAGAATTCGTCGGGATCGAGAATCAGGCTCGCCGTGCCGCGGATGGTCACCGGCTCCCAGAAATCGTAGACATCGCAGCCGGCCTTGCGGTCCATGTCGACCACGCCGGTGTGGCGCTTGGCCCGGTAGCCGATCGGCGCGCCGTCGCCGCGGCCCTCAAGATCGATCGTCAGGTGCAGCCCGTCGCCGATGACCGGCGTGCCCGGAAAGGCAATGCCCTCGGCGGCATGCAGCGCCGCCAGCGCGCTGTCGCCAAGCCGCGCCTCGCCGCGGCGGAAGCGGATCTGCGACAGCCGCGAACCGGCCCGCACCAGCACCGGAAAGGTGCGCGGGCTGATCTCGGCATAGAGCGGGCCGTGATAGCCGGCCGGCACGGTGTCGAACGCCTGCCCGCCGTCGGTGATGACGCGGGTGAACACATCGAGACGGCCGGTGGAGCTCTTCGGGTTGGTGGCGGCGGCGATGTCGCCCGGCAGGGCGAGGTGCTCGTCGAGCGGCACCAGATAGACGCAGCCGGTTTCCAGCACCGCCCCGGCGGACAGGTCGATGGAATGCAGCGTCAGGCGGGCGAGCTTGTCGGCGACGGTCGCCCCCGGCCCGGTGAGGAAACTGGCCCGGATGCGATGGGCGATGCGGCCGAGGCGCAGGTCGAGACTGGCCGGCTGAAGCTGGTCCTCGCCGACCGCATGGTCGCCGGCGATGATGCCGGCCCGCGCCAGTTCCCGGATCGCCTGCCGGGGCAGAATGCCTGCCGCCTCGCTCATGTCGGTACGTTCCCTGCTGCCGGCGAATCGGGTCGCAATAACCGATTTTCGCTGCCCCGTGAAGGCCGTGCGGCCGGCTTTCCGCGCCGCCCCGCGCAACACCGGAGCCGCCGGGCCGCATGCGCGGCGTTGACGCGGGCCGGCAGCGGGACTAATACCAGCGAACCCCGTGGTGATTTGGCCGGCCGGCTTGCAGCCACGTTAAACAACTCGCTAAAAGGCCGAGTGGGCATACATCCCGGACGGGTGCAACACCACGACGGCGCGGCGAAGGGGCAGCAGGTGTAGCGCCCGTTGTTCGTCGCAACCGTCTCCCGTTACGGCCTCGTTGACCTGGCTCGGCATTTGTCGGCCGGGTTTTTTGATGCCTGATCGGGCGCCCCGGAGGTACAACCCATGACGAAGACTGCCGAAGACACTGCCTGTCCCGAAGCCCCCCGCCGCTATCGCACCGCCACCGAGCTGGTGCACGGCGGCACGCTGCGCTCGTCCTTCAACGAGACCTCCGAAGCCCTGTTCATGACGCAGGGGTTCGTCTACCCCTCCGCCGAGGCTGCCGAGGCCCGCTTCAAGGGCGAGGACCCGGGCTTCATCTATTCGCGCTTCTCCAACCCCACCACCGCCATGTTCGAGGCGCGCATGGCCGCCCTTGAAGGGGCGGAGGAGGCCCGCGCGGTGGCCAGCGGCATGGCGGCCGTGACCTCGGCGCTGCTCTGCTTCCTCAAGGCGGGCGATCATGTGGTGGCGCCGCGGGCCATGTTCGGCTCGTGCGTGTGGGTCATCGAAACCCTGCTGCCGCGGCTCGGCATCGAAGCCACGCTGATCGACGGCCGCGACCTCGCCGCCTGGCGCGCGGCGGTGCGGCCGCAGACGCGGGCGTTCTTCTTCGAGACCCCGACCAACCCGACGCTGGAGGTGATCGACATCGCCGGCGTGGTGGCGATCGCCAAAGAGAGCGGCATCACCGTCATCGTCGACAACGTGTTCGCCACCCCGCTGTGGCAGTCGCCGCTGACGCTCGGCGCCGACGTCGTGGTCTATTCGGCCACCAAGCACATCGACGGTCAGGGCCGCTGCCTCGGCGGCGTCATCCTGTCGTCGAAGCAGTGGATTGCCGACAACCTGCACAACTTCCTGCGCCAGACCGGCCCGTGCATCTCGCCGTTCAATGCGTGGGTGCTGCTGAAGGCGCTGGAGACCTTCCAGCTGCGCGTCGAGCGCCAGAGCGCCAACGCCGCCCGCCTTGCCGATCATCTGGCCGGCCGGCCGGGGCTGGCGCGCGTCGTCTATTGCGGCCGGCCCGATCACCCGCAGGCCGCGCTGGTCGCCCGGCAGATGAAGGGCGGCTCGTCGCTGATCGCCATTGAGGTGGAGGGCGGCAAGGCCGCCGCATTCGCCTTCTGCAACGCCTTGCGACTCATCCGGATCTCCAACAATCTCGGCGATGCGAAGAGCCTGATCACCCATCCGCAGACCACCACGCACCAGAGCCTGCCGGCCGAGGCGCGGGCCGCGCTGGGCATCGGCGACGGGCTGCTGCGCCTGTCGGTCGGGCTGGAAGACGTTGAGGATCTGATCGAGGATGTCGACGCCGGCCTTGCGGCCGTGGCCGCGCTTGCGGCAGGCTGAGACTGTCTGAGACGTTGCGGGGCCCCGCCGGGGCCCCGCTGTTGAGCGATCCGGCCACGCGGCGGGGCCGGGGCCGGAAGGCGGGAGAAGGCGATGACGGGCGAGGAAACCGGGGCGGAACACGACACGGCGGCAGCCGCGGCGGAGGCAGGCGCGCCGGTGGAATTTCTGGTGAGCGTGCCGCCCACCGGCTCGCTCGGCACGCTGCTGCTGGCGCACGGCGCCGGGGCGGCCATGGATTCCTCGTTCATGAACCGCTTCACCCAGCACGCCGTTCTGGCGGGGCTGACGATCTATCGCTTCGAATTTGCCTACATGGCCGAGCGCCGGCAGAGCGGGCGCAAGCGGCCGCCGCCGGCCGCGGCCAGACTGGTCGGCGAATTCCGCGCCGCCCTTGAGGCCTGCCTTGCCCGCACCGAAGGACCGGTGCTGATCGGCGGCAAGTCGCTCGGCGGGCGCGTGGCCGCCATGCTCGGCTGCGCCGGCGATCTCGACCCGCGCGTGGCCGGGGTCGTGTGCCTCGGCTATCCCTTCCACGCCCCCGGCGATGCCGTGGGCGACAGCGAGGAAGCCCGGCTGGCCCCGGTTCTGGGCCTGAAGCGCCCGGCCCTGATCGCACAGGGCGAGCGCGACCCGTTTGGCAATTATGACGAGATTTCCGCCCTGAAGCTGCCGGACAATGTCCGCGTGCTGTGGTGCGAGGACGGCAGCCACGATCTGGCCCCGCGCGGCGGCTCGCCGGCAACGTGGGAAGGCAATCTGCGCGCCGCCGCGCAGGTCGCCGCCGACATGGTCGGCTGAGGCGCCGCAGAAAGCGCGCCGCCGGCCTTCACCGGCAGCGCGGCTGCACGCGGCGTCGCTGCATCCCCTGTGCGGCGGCACGCCGCCGGCCTCTTCATCCCGCGCGGCTGCACGCCGCCGGTCTCGTCACCCGGCGCGGCTGCACGCCGC
>NZ_DAISHT010000121.1:0-10483 GCF_036822375.1 Pseudoxanthobacter sp.
CTGCGGCCCGGGACCGGCCGCCGCCGCATGGCTTTCAAGGCGCCGGCCCGGCGCAGGACTTTCACCGCGCCGGCCCGGCGCAAGGCTCTCACCGCGCCGGCCCGGCGCATCACCCTCTGGACCCATGATGGCAAACCCTCCGCTGCGCGGCGCCGGCCGGACCGCGCCCGATGCCTTCTAGACCATTTCCGCGGCCCGGAAAACGCAGCCGCGCCCCTGGTGCCGGAAAGCGCAATCCCCTGTCGCCGGGCCGGACGGGATTGCAACGCGGCCCGCAAAGGCCGACATCTGGGAGCCCCTTGCCGGCCACCGCGGCTGCTCTGCCGCCGCCCCGGCGCCCGACAGATTCAGGGAGACGTGCGTGACGACCCCAGACCCCGCCGGCCCGGCCGGCGCACCGGCCATCGACCCCGCCCGGGACAACAGCCCCCAGATGGCCTCGGCCTCCTACCGCCTGCCGGCGCTCGATCAGGATTTCCTGCTCAGCGACACCATGCGCGGCGTCCGTTTCATGCTGGAATATGCCAAGGCGGAAGAGGCCCTGCGCGATGCGCGGGTGCGCTCCACGCTGGTGGTGTTCGGCAGCGCGCGGGTGCGGCCCGACAACGGCAATGCCCGCCATGCCGGGTGGTATGAGCAGGCGCGGCTGTTCGGCCGCATCGCCTCGCTGCGCGGCGGCGCGCTCGCCCCGGTCAGCGGCTGGCGCGACAACGTCATCGCCACCGGCGGCGGGCCGGGCGTGATGGAGGCCGCCAACCGCGGCGCGCGCGAGGTCGGCGCCCCGACCATCGGCTTCAACATCTCGCTGCCGCGCGAGCAGCAGCCCAACCCCTACCAGTCGCCGGACCTCACCTTCCGCTTCCACTATTTCGCCATGCGCAAGATGCACCTGGCGATGCGCGCCAACGCGCTCGTCGCCTTCCCCGGCGGCTTCGGCACCTTCGACGAGCTGTTCGAGGTGCTGACCCTGCGCCAGACCCACAAATCGCCGCCGATCCCCATCGTGCTGTTCGACAAGGCCTACTGGACCGGCCTCATCAATTTCGGCCAGCTCGTCGAGGAAGGCATGATCGATGCCGCCGACCTGACGCTGTTCGACTATGCCGACGATGCCGAGGCGCTGTGGAACCGGCTGGTGGCCGGCGGCATCTGCGATATCACCCGCTGAAGCCGCCGCCGGCCGCTCACCGCTCCGGCAGGGGAATGAACTCGGCCCGGTCGTCCGGCGGCAGGTCGAAGCGCCCCAGACCCCAGTCGGCTGCCCGCCACGCCTCCCGGGCCGCCTCGATGCGCTCGCGCGAGGAGGCGACGAAGTTCCACCAGACGAAGCGCGGGCCGGAGAGCGTGGCCCCGCCCAGCGCCATCAGCCGCGCCCCGGCCGCCCCGGCCGTGACGGTGATGCGGTCGCCGGGGCGGAACACCATCAGCCGGCCGGCCGCATAGGCCTCGCCGGCAACGTGAATGTCGCCTTCCACGATATAGAGCCCGCGGTCCTCGTGGTCGTCGGGCAGCGGAAAGCGGGCGCCGGGGGCCAGCATCACGTCGAGATAGAAGGCCTCGGAAAAGAGCGTCGCCGGCGCGCGCTCGCCATAGGCCGAGCCGAGGATGAGGCGGGCGCGGATGCCCCCGGCCTCCAGTTCCGGCAGGCTGTCGCGCGCGTGGTGCTCGAAACGCGGCGCCATGTCTTCGTCGGCCTCGGGCAGCGCGATCCACGTCTGGATGCCGAACAGCCCGTGCGGCCCGCCGCGCTCCGGGGCGCTGGTGCGCTCCGAATGGGTCACCCCGCGGCCGGCCACCATCCAGTTCAGTTCGCCCGGCAGGATGACCTGACTGGTGCCGAGGCTGTCGCGGTGGTGCAGGTCGCCGCGATAAAGATAGGTGACGGTGCCGAGCCCGATATGCGGGTGGGGGCGGACATCGATGCCCTGCCCGGTCAGGAATTCCGCCGGCCCCATCTGGTCGAAGAAGATGAAGGGGCCGACCATCTGCCGCCGCGGCGCGGGCAGCGCGCGGCGCACCTCGAAGCCGCCGAGGTCGCGGGCCCGCGGCACGATCAGCGTTTCGATGGCGTCAGGGCCGGTCTCCTGCGGAGCGCCGGGCATCAGGGCCGGATTCCAGCTCATGGACGTTTCCTCCGTTTCTTGCCGCTATTTGTTGCCGCCGTTTCCCGCCGCCATTCTGCGCCCCTTGCAGGCCGCTGGCCAACAGGCCGGCGGAAGACACACTGTCATCCCCGCGACAACGCTGCCGGCGCAACGCCCGGTGGCACCGGCCGCTGTGCGCGGGCGGGGTTGAGTCGCCACCCCGCACAACCGGCCGGCGCCGGCGCCGCCCCGCAGCGGATGGCGGGCGGCCGGGCGGGAGCCGCAGGGCTGCGCCGGAGCCGGCATCACGCATATGTGAAACAAAAAGCGCATCGGACGGCTTTCTGCGCATAAGAAATGCTCCGCCGCCGGCCCGCGGCGGCAGGCAAGTCCGCCGCCGCGAAAGTTGCTGCACCGCACGCGGCGCGGCGACACCCGGCCCGTCAGGTTGGCAACAGCGCAGCGGCGCCGGATAATGGCCAGCAACTCACATTGATAATCTCTGAGTAACCATGAGTTACAATCGTTAATATCATATTAACCAAAGATTTTTAGTTTTGTATTGCTCTAAAAGGAATGCAATTTTATGTAATGATTGACATCACAACAATCGCCCTGATCGTTGACAGCTTACCCACCGCCCATTAAGGGCCACTCCGAACAGAAGGGTTAAAGCAGCAGACGGGCTCGCCAGAAGTCCCGCGTCAGTTGCAGAAGCGAGGCCAGTGGTGATCTTGCAGGCTTGCGGAAACGGAATTGCCCGCCGGCTCGGGATGCCGGCGGTGGGCGGTCTGCTGCTGGTGCTGGCCGGCTGCGCCGGCGGCCCGGGCATCAGTTCCGAACCGGTTCTGCTGCCGGCCGACGCGGCCCGCGTCGCCACCGTTCCGCCGGCACCGCCGGTGACGGGCGTGGTGGAAACCCGCTCCGGCCGCACGGTGACCCAGAAGATCATGCTGCGCACGGCCGCCCCGGTGCCGGGCGAAAACGCTATCGAGGTCACCATAAGGCCGGGCAAGGCGACCCTGCCCGATGCCGCGGTGCTCGGTGCGCAGATGGCGGCAGCGGCCCCGATGGCGCTGGCGCCCTCCGGCCGGGTGGTGCGCAACGCCTACGGGCCGTTCGGCTATGCCTACGGGCGGCGCGGCGGCATCGGCTGCATCTACGCCTGGCAGGCGCTGCCGGGCGCGCCGCGCACCTTCGGCAGCGAGGCGATCGACATCCGCGTGCGCATCTGCGCGCCCGGAGCCGGCGAAAACCGCCTTGTGGCGATGGCGGCGGCAATCACGGTTTCGGCGGCCGGCGCCACGCCGGCCCCGGTCTATGGCGTTCCGGCCGCCGGCGGCAGCTATGGCACGCCGGTCTACGGAACGCCGGTCTACGGCGCTCCGGCGGGCGGGGCCGTCTATGCCGGCGACGACACGCCGGCGCCGCGGCACCGGACCGTGTACCGGGCCCCCGCTGCCCCGGCCTATACCCGGCCGGCAGCCGCAATGACAGCGACACCGGTTTCCCCCGCCGCGACGGCGCCGGGCGGCCAGGCCGCTGCACCCGCCGCCCGCCCCGACAACGTGCGCCCGACCGGCCCGCTCGGCATCGATCCCCCGCTGGGCATGCCGACGACGCTGCAGGGCGACAGCCAGAAGACGGCCGCGAAGCGGATCGTGGTGCCGGTGCCGCCGGCCCCGCCCGCGGCAGGGCCGGCGGAAAGCGGCCCCGCGACAGGCACGCAGGGCGGCACAGCCGTCGTCCCTGCGCCCTGAGAACACCGGCCCGCGGCAAGCGGCCGGCAGATGAGACCGGATCATCGGACCCTGCGCGCCGGGAGGGGTGGCAGCAGCGGACGATGCCGCCGGGGCAGACAGATAAGGCGGCTAAGGCGGCGTCCGGCCGCCGGGGAGGCACCGTGTTCATGACTGTGGTTTGGGGCAGCCTGTTTGCCGTCTCTTCGGCCGTGCTGATTGCCGTGCTGACGCTGTCCGTCAGCCTTGCATCGCACTGGCTGCTGGCGCTCTGCGTCACCGCGCTGCTGATTGCGCTGAAGTTCCTGCGCCCGACCGGGGTGCTCAGGGCGGTGTTCCTGAGCTTCGCGCTGGCCATCGTGGCGCGTTATGTCTACTGGCGCACCACGTCCACCATCCCGCCGGTGTCCGAGCTGCAGAACTTCATTCCCGGCGTCGTGCTTTACGCGGCGGAGATGTACAGCGTGGCGGTGCTGCTGCTGTCGCTGTTCGTGGTGATCGATCCGCTGGACCGCGCCCCGGCGCCCCGTCTGGCGCCCGAAAAGCTGCCCACGGTCGACGTGCTGGTGCCGAGCTACAACGAGAGCGCCGACATTCTGGCCATGACGCTCGCCTCGGCGAAGGCGATGGACTATCCGGCCGGCCGGCTCACGGTCTATCTGCTCGACGACGGCGCGACGGAGGAGCGGTGCGCCGCCACCGATATCGGGGTGCGCGACAGGGCGCTGGCCCGCCGTGCCGAGCTGACGACGCTGTGCGAACAGCTTGGCGTGCATTATCTGTCGCGCGCCAACAATGCCGGCGCCAAGGCCGGCAACCTCAACGCCGCGCTGCCGCGCATCCACAGCGATCTTGTGGTGGTGTTCGACGCCGATCACGCCCCCGCGCGCGATTTCCTGAACGAGACGGTCGGCTATTTCGACAGCGATCCGAAACTGTTTCTGGTGCAGACGCCGCACTTCTTCCTCAACCCGGACCCGCTGGAGCGGAACCTGCAGTTCTCCGACCGCGTGTCGTCGGAAAGCGACCAGTTCTACGGCCTCGTGCAGCGCGGCATGGACAAGTGGAATGCGACGTTCTTCTGCGGCTCGGCCGCCGTGCTGCGCCGCAGTGCGCTCAACGATGCCGGCGGCTTCTCCGGCGTGTCGATCACCGAGGACTGCGAGACGGCACTCGAACTGCACGCCCGCGGCTGGAACAGCATCTACGTTTCCAAGCCGATGATCGCCGGGCTGCAGCCGGAAACCTATGCCTCGTTCATCCGCCAGCGCTCGCGCTGGGCACAGGGCATGACGCAGATCTTCATGCTGAAGCGCCCGCCCTTCATGCGCGGCCTGACGCTGCCCCAGCGTCTCTGCTACACCAGCAGCCAGCTTTTCTGGCTGTTCCCGTTCTCGCGGCTCATCTTCACGGTCGCGCCGCTGCTCTATCTCTTCTTCGGCCTGCAGATTTTCAATTCGTCCGGCTACGAGTTCGCAGCCTATACGATCATCTACGTTCTGGTGAATGCGCTCATCCAGAGCATGGTGTTCGGCCGCTATCGCTGGCCGTGGATGTCCGAACTCTATGAATATGTGCAGTCGATCTATCTGATCGGCGCCGTGACGGCGGCCGTGATATCGCCGCGCAAGGCCATCTTCAAAGTCACCACCAAGAACGAGACCGTGGACAAGGATCGCGTCTCGTCGCTCGGCTGGCCGTTCTACGGCATGGTCGCGCTGCTGGCGCTGGGCGTGGCGGCCACGGTGTGGCGCTATTTCGCCGATCCCTTCGGCCGCGACGTGACGCTGGTGGTGGGGGCGTGGAACCTCATCAACCTGATGCTGGGCGCGCTGGCGCTGGGCGTGGTGGCCGAGCGGCGCAACCTGCGCCGGGCGCCGCGCGTGGCGCTCGACCGCAGCGGCGAACTGATCGTCGGCGATGTGCGCTATCCGGTCACCATCGACAACGGGTCGATGTCCGGCGTGGGTCTCGTCATGGAGGCCGGAGCGGCACCGGAACTGCAGACCGGGCAGACGGTCGGGCTGAGCTTCCACACCACGGTGGCGGTGCCGCAGGGCACGCTGACGCTGACGGTGCGCAACATCCAGCCGGAGGGCGCCACCGCCATCAAGGTCGGCTGCGATGCGCGCCACGAGGATGTGGTGGGGCAGCGCATGCTGGCCGACCTGCTGTTCGCCGAATCCGGGCGCTGGGTTGCCAGCACCCAGCGGCGGCGCAGCCCGGTCGGCATCCTGCGGGCGGCCAGCTATGTGTTCTACTGGACACTGCGCCACGGCACCCGCGCCCTCGGCTATCTCCATCTGGGTCCGGACAGGCCGCGCGACGGCGCTTCCGCTCCCCATAAGCCGCAGTGATGTCCGGAGGCATTGCGATGAACCCGATCGTGAGTGCACCGGTCCGCCCGCGTGCCCGCCTGCTGGCGGCGGCCGCCTTCGTGCTGCTGGCCGGCACCGCCCCGCTGGCGGCGCAGGATGCCCTGCCGCCTGCCGCCGCGCCTGCCCCCGCGGCCGACGCCATCCGCCCGGCCGGCACCCCGCGCGAGGTGTTCCGCCTTCACCCCGACCGGCCGGAGGCGCCGAAGGCCGCGCCCGCCGCGCCGGCGGAACAGGGGCCGCCGCCGCCCCAGCGCATCCTGTTCAGCGACACCGGCCAGCGGCTGACCGGCGAGATGGCCTCGGCCACCGCCACGCTGTTCCTGAGCGCCGACGAGGCCAGCCGCCCGGCAACGTTCTCGCTCGGCTACCACAACGCCGTGGCCGTGATGCCGGAGGCCTCGCAGCTCGCCGTTTTCATCAACGGCGAAGCCCTGACGCAGGTTCCGATCAACTCTGCGCGCGGAGACACACGCGTCAGCGTGGCTGTGCCGGCGGGTCTGCTTCAGGCCGGGGCCAACCGCGTCGTCATCCGCGCCGCCATGCGCCACCGCGTCGACTGCTCGCTGTCGGCCACCTATGAGCTGTGGACCGATCTCGTCCCCGCCATGACCGGCTTCAGCTTCGCCGGCCCGAAGACGGTGCTGCAGGGCTTCACCGACCTTGCCGCCGTCGGCGTCGACGACAAGGGGCAGACGTACATCGATATCGTGCGCGCCGGCGGCGGCACGACCGGCATCGACGATGCCGCCACCGTGACCGGCCTTGCCGCCAGCGTGGCGGTGCTCGGCCGCATGCCCCATCCGGTGGTGCAGATCGTCGATACGGCGCCCGCCGCCGCCCGCCCCGGCCACATGACCGTGCTGATCGGCCCGGCCGCCGACGTGGCGCGCGTCACGCGCGTGGGCAGCGGCACGGCCGGGCAGGACGCCACGTTCGAGTTCGCGTCCGATCCCGCGACCGGCATTCCCACCCTCGTGCTCACCGGGCCGCGCCGCGGCGATGCCGCCGCGGCGGCGCAGATGTTCATCCGTCAGGCCCGCACAATCACGACGTCCGGCGGAACGGCCCGGCCGTGGCGCCTGCCGGACACGCTGCGGGCGCGCGGCGGCGAGACCATGACGCTCGCCGACCTCGGCATGACGACGCAGACCTTCTCCGGCCGGCGCTTCCTCGACGGCTTCGACATCGAATTGCCAGCGGATTTCTACGGCTCCGAGAACGGCGTCGCCACGTTGCGCCTCAACGCCGCCTTCTCCCCGCAGGTGGCTGTCGGCAGCATGCTCAGCATTCTGGTCAACGGCAGCGTCGCCGCCGCCGTGCAGGTGCCGCGGCAGGGCGGCATGCTGCTGGAGGGCTATGCGCTGCGCCTGCCGATGACGCATTTCCGGCCGGGCCTGAACCGCATCTCGTTCGAGGGCGAACTGCGGACCGCGGCCGACACGGTGTGCGCACCGGGCGCCACGATGACCATCACCGAGCGCTTTGCGCTGTTCGATACCAGCACGCTGACGCTGCCGGCCTTCGGCCGTCTCGGCCGCTGGCCCAGCCTGTCGGCCTTCGCGGCCGACGGCTTCCCCATGGGCGGCGGGCCGGACGATCCGATTCCGCTGGTGGTCGGCCCGGGCGACACCACTCTCGGCGCCGCGGCAACCCTGCTCAGCCGGCTGTCGCTCAGCCTCGGCACGCCGGTTGCCGTCACGCCGGTTCCGGCCGCCGCCGCAGGCAGCCAGCAGGAAGCGCTGATCGTGGCCCCGGTCGGCCAGTTGCCGCCGGAGGTGGGCGCCGTCACCTTCCCGGCCGGCCTTGCCCCCCTGCCCGTGCCGGTGCGCACGGTGCTGGATTCCGGCGGCCGCCGCGACGGCTATGGCGAGGCGCTGGAGCGGCTGAAGACGCTGGAAAGCCAGAGCCGCAAGCCGGCCGACGGCAGCACGGCCGACGACGCCCGCGCGCTCTATGACACATGGCGCACGAACATGACCGGGCAGCCGCCGGCCGACAGCCGCGAAACGCTGATGAGCGCTGTCGTGTCGCGCCGCACGGCCGATGCCCTGCGCGGCGGCCCGCGCAGCCTGCCGGCCGGCGGCTTTGCGCTGACGCAGGCGGCCTCCGCCCGGCCGGCCTGGTTCGACTGGCTGCTGCCGCAGGCCGCCCCGGCGGCATGGACCGTGGCCACCGCCCCCGATGCCGCGGCCCTTGCCGCGGGCATCACCGCCGTGACCGCACCGGCCATGTGGCAGGAGCTGCATGGCGGCACCGCCGTGCTCAGCCCCGGGCAGAGCGACGAGCCGACCTTCTATGCCGCCCCGGCGGAGGTCGATTCCGGCGGCCTGCTGCTGTCCGGCCCCGGCAATGTGCGCCGGGTGGCAGGCAACTGGTTCTCGTTCAACATCACGGCCTACGTCGTCGTCATCGCCGCGCTTGCCTTCGTCAGCGGCCTGAGCGGCTGGGCGTTCGTTCGCCGCATCGGACGCAGGAGCATGGCATGAGCACGCCCGATGCAGAAGCCCGCCACCCTGCGGCCCGCCGTCTGGCAGCCGGCCTCCTCGCGGCCTGCCGGGCGCCGGCCGTGCACGGCCGGCTGCGCCGCCTCGCCCTCTCGTCCTGCGCGCTGGCGGCCCTGATGCTGCCGGCCCTGACGCTGCCGGCACTGGCGCAGGGGACGTCCGACCCGGCACACGGCGATGCGCCGGCCGCCGCAACGCCGCTCACCGCGCTTCCGCTCGCCACCACGACCGGCACGGCCGACGGCCCGGCACCGGACAGCACGGCAACCGGCGGCAGCGGCGTCGACGACACCGCACTGCGCTATTTCATCAAGCAGGGCGATATGGCCCGCGCCCGCGCCGAACTGGAGCGGCTGCACCTGCTGCACCCCGACTGGGAGCCGCCGGCCAGCCTGTTCAACCCCGGCGCCCGCACCGAAAGCGACGAGCAGGCGGCATGGGATCTGCTGGCCGCCGGAAAGGGCGCGGAGGCCCGCAGCGCCGTCAGCCAGCGCCAGAGCGCCAATCCGGACTGGAAACCCTCGGCGGCGCTGCTGCGCGCCCTCGATGCGTTCGAGGCCCGCAGCCGCCTCATCAACGCCGCAACGGCCTCGCAGTGGCGCACGGTCCTGTCCACGGCCGACCAGCTTCAGGACCAGATGGACTGCGACCACGCCGACATCCTGTGGGCGGTTGCCGAAGCCTATGCCCGAACGGACCAGACGGCGCGCGCGCTCGATGCCTATCGCTTCATGATGAAGACCTGCGGGCAGACCGCCCTGCGCGTCGCCACCCTGCAGAAGGCGATGACGACGCTGCCGGCCGGCGATTTCCAGACCCTGCTGCAGCAGGTGCCGCAGTCGGAGCGCGAGGGCGCGGACTTCAGCGCCGTGGAACTGGACCTCGCCCGCCGCGCCATATCCGCCGCCAACGACCAGCCGGACACGGTCGCACCGATGCCGCAGCTGGAGATGGTGGCCACCGCCGCCCGCAAGGGCGACGAAGACGGCGCCCGCGATGCCACGTTGCTCGGCTACTATGCCTATCGCCACAACGATCTCGACAGCGCGCTGGCGTGGTTCGATTTCTCGCTCGGCCACGGCGGCGGCGCCAAGGCGGCGGAAGGCTATGTGCTGGCCCTGCACGCCATGCAGCGCTCGCTCGATGCCGAGCCGATCGCCTACAAATGGCGCGATGCCAGCACCGACAACATGGCCGCCTATGTGACGGCCATGACCACGGCGCTGACGACGGCCAGCGCCGTCAAGATCGACCAGCCCGTGCTGGACCGGTTCGCCGCGGTGGTGGGATCGGTCCGCTCGCCGCTCGGCGCGCAGGCCATCGCCTGGTATGCGCTGAACTCCGGCCAGCCCGGCATGGCCGCGGACTGGTTCCGCCTGTCGGTGGAATGGCAGCGCTCCGAGGTGGCCGTCTACGGTCTGGGCCTTGCCTATCAGGATCTGGGCGACCGGGCGCGCTTCGATGCGCTGATCCGGGCGTGGACGCCGGTCTATCCGCGCCTGCCGGTGCTCTATGCCCACAGCGCCGACGCCCTGCCGCAGGACCTGAGCGATGCCCGCTCCGGCATGACCGAGGCCGAGCGGCAGCTTCGCATGTCGCGCGAGCCGCCGACCCACCATGGCATTCCCATGCCCGACGGCACCATGGCGGCGGTGCCCGGCGAAGGTGTGTCGAACCGGCCGGTGGCCGTGGCCGGTGCCACGACCGCCGCGCGCAGCAATGCCGGCCGGATGACGGCCGGCAGCGGCGGCGGACAGGTGGCCTCCGGTGGCAGCGGC
>NZ_DAISHT010000122.1:0-10439 GCF_036822375.1 Pseudoxanthobacter sp.
CATGCCGGCGAGCGGCTCGGCATCGACCTTGTCGCGCAGCCCGATCTGGCGCTCCAGCCCGATATCGCCGCGCGCATTCTGGTGCGCGGCATGCTCGACGGCTGGTTCACCGGCCGGCGGCTCGACCAGTATATCGGCGCGGACCGGACGGATTTCACCGGGGCCCGCCGCATCGTCAACGGACAGGACCGGGCCCCGGCCATCGCCGCGCTCGCCCGCTACTGGCAATCCGCGCTGAAAGACGCGGCATTCTGAGCCGCGCCCGCGACACAAAAAAGGGCGCCGGGCCAGCCGGCCCGACACCCTTGTTTCAACAGGCCCTTCGTCTTTTCGACAGGCCCTTCGCCGTGGCCTCAGGCGCGTTCGATGCGGCTCACATCGCGCACAGCGCCCTGATCGGCCGAAGTCGTCATCGCCGCATAGGCCCGCAGCGCCACCGACACCTTGCGGTCGCGGTCGACCGGCTTCCACGCCGCGGCGCCGCGCGCTTCCATCTCCGCCCGGCGTTCGGTCAGCACATTGTCGCCGACCGCCAGACTGATGGTGCGGTTCGGAATGTCGATCTCGATCAGATCGCCCTCCTCCACCAGCGCAATGGTGCCGCCCTGCGCCGCTTCCGGCGAGGCGTGGCCAATCGACAGGCCCGAGGTGCCGCCGGAGAAGCGGCCATCGGTGATGAGCGCGCACGCCTTGCCGAGGCCCTTCGACTTCAGGTAGCTGGTCGGATAGAGCATCTCCTGCATGCCCGGCCCGCCACGCGGGCCTTCGTAGCGGATGACCACCACGTCGCCCGCCGCCACCTTGCCGCCCAGAATGCCGGCAACCGCATCGTCCTGGCTCTCGAACACCCGGGCCGGGCCGGAGAACTTCAGGATGCTCTCGTCAACGCCGGCCGTCTTCACGATGCAGCCCTTGTCGGCAAGGTTGCCGTAGAGCACCGCAAGGCCGCCATCCTTCGAGAACGCATGCTCGACATCGCGGATGACGCCGGCTTCACGATCGAGATCGAGCGCGCGATAGCGGCGGTCCTGCGAGAACGCCACCTGGGTCGGAATACCACCCGGCGAGGCGCGGTAGAACGAGGTCACGCTGTCCGCCGTGGTGCGCTTCACATCCCAGCGGTCCAGCGCCTCGGCGAGGGTGCGGGCGTGCACGGTCGGCAGACCGGAGTGGAGAAGCCCGCCGCGATCCAGCTCGCCGAGAATGCCCATGATGCCGCCGGCGCGGTGCACGTCTTCCATGTGCACATAGGACACCGCCGGGGCCACCTTGCAGATGCACGGCACGCGGCGCGACAGCCGGTCGATATCCTTCATGGTGAAGGACACACCGGCCTCGTGGGCAGCGGCCAGCAGGTGCAGCACGGTGTTGGTGGAACCGCCCATGGCGATATCCAGCGTCATCGCATTCTCGAACGCCTCGAAGGAGGCGATGGAGCGCGGCAGCACGCTGGCATCGTTTTCCTCATAGTAGCGCCGGGCGAGGTCCACGATCAGATGGCCGGCTTCCACGAACAGGCGACGACGGTCGGCATGGGTCGCCACCACCGAGCCGTTGCCCGGCAGCGACAGGCCGAGAGCCTCGGTCAGGCAGTTCATGGAATTGGCGGTGAACATTCCGGAGCACGAGCCGCAGGTCGGGCAGGCGGAGCGCTCGATGGCCGCGACATCCGCGTCGGAAACGCTGTCGTCGGCCGCCGCCACCATGGCATCGACCAGATCGAGCGCCTTTTCCTTGCCGCCGAGGCGCACCTTGCCGGCTTCCATCGGCCCGCCGGAGACGAACACCACGGGAATGTTGATGCGCAGCGCCGCCATCAGCATGCCGGGCGTGATCTTGTCGCAGTTGGAAATGCACACCATGGCATCCGCGCAGTGCGCGTTGACCATGTATTCCACGCTGTCGGCAATGAGATCGCGCGAGGGCAGCGAATAGAGCATGCCGTCGTGGCCCATCGCGATGCCGTCGTCGACCGCGATGGTGTTGAATTCCTTCGCCACGCCGCCGGCAGCCTCGATCTCGCGGGCAACGAGCTGGCCGAGATCCTTGAGGTGCACGTGGCCGGGTACGAACTGGGTGAAGGAATTGACGACCGCGATAATCGGCTTGCCGAAATCCTGATCCTTCATACCCGTCGCGCGCCAGAGGCCGCGGGCGCCGGCCATGTTGCGGCCGTGGGTGGTGGTCCGGGAGCGGTAAGCAGGCATTGTCGTCTTCCTCACGAATGCAGCCGGTTCCCGCCTCAAGTCTGGAACGGTTCGACCGGTTGCGACGCTCATTCCTCTACAGGAGCCGGGCGCTTTTGGCACCCCCCTGTCGCAAATTCACGACAGAACAGGCCCATTTTCGGCCCCGCCGCGCAAGTGCCCTTGCGGTGCCGGGGCCCGGCACGGCACTAATCCTGCCAGCAGCCGCAAAAAGCCGCCGGCCGGCCTTGCATCGGGAGAAATCGCATGTCCGTGGTCATCGGCCTGCTGGCCGGTCTCGGCTTCATCTTCATCGGCACGCAATTTCTCACCGCCAACATGAAGCAGGTGGTCGGGCCCGGCTTCCAGCGGCTGGTGGCGCGCGCAACGGGCCATCCGCTGCGCGCCTCGCTGGTGGGTGTGGCCGCCGGCGCCACCATCCAGAGCACCAACGCCGTCACCTTCATCGTCATCGGCCTCGTTTCCGCCGGCGCCGCCACCGTGCGCAGCGCCATGCCCATCGTGACGTGGTCCTATGCCGGCTCGACGCTGCGGCTGCTGCTGGCCTCCTTCGACATCAACCTCGTCATTCTGGCCGGCATTGCGCTCATTGGCCTCGCCTATCTGCTGGGCTACGACCGCGATGCGCGCTACCGCAACTTCGTTGCCGCCATGCTCGGGCTGTTCCTGCTGCTCTATGGCGTGCAGCTGATGGTGGCCGCCGCCGTGCCGCTGCGCGATTCCGAGGCGCTGCGCACGGTTCTGGGCGTCGCCGACCGGTTTTATTTCTGGGGCCTGATCGCCGGCACGGCGCTGGCGGCCGTCATTCAGGGGCAGACGGTCGCCGTCATCGCGGTGGCACTGGCGGCGGGCGGCGTGCTGGATATCGACCAGACCTTCCTCATCGTCGTCGGCTCCAATCTGGGCACCGGCATCATGGCGGTGGGTCAGGGCGCGGGCCTGACCGGCACGGCCCGGCAGCTCAATCTCTACCAGCTCATTCTCAAGCTCATCGGCACGGCGGTGATCCTGCCGCTGCTGACGATCGAATATTATACCGGCCTCCCCCTGCTGCGCGCCGCCATCACCAGCCTGACCGGCGATCCGGCCCTTCAGGTCACCGCGCTGCACTGGCTGTTCCAGATCGTCTCGGCGGTGGTCGCCTCCGCCTTCAACGGCCCGCTCTTTGCGCTGATCGAGCGCTGGAGCCCGCCGACCACCGGGGAGACGCTGAGCAAACCGATGTTCATAACCGGCGCCGCGGAAGACCAGCCCGTCGCCGCGCTCACCCTCGCCCGGCAGGAGCAGCGCCGCCTCGTGCGCCGGCTGCCGCATTTTCTCGACCGCGCCCGCACCGAGGCCGAGGCCTATCCCGACGACGACGAGACGGCGCGCGTGGCCGCCGGTGTCTCCCCTTCGGAGCTGCGCAAGGCCAGCGACGAACTGGCCGGCGCGCTCGATACCTTCGTCAAGCGCGTGCTGCGCAATCCCGGCCCGGCCGGCGGGCAGGATGCCCTGATGGCCCTGTGGAACGGCAATCAGGCGCTGCACGGCCTCAACGCGACACTGGGGGCGCTGGGCCGGGAACTCGTGCAGCTGCGCAAGGTGCCGCAACTGGAGAAGACCGTGGCCGATCTGGCAGAATCGGCCCACGCCATGCTCAGCGCCGTGGTCGGCGAGCTTGAGGATTTCGACGAAAACTCGGTCGCGATCATCCGCGCCCTCACCAACGACCGCTCCGAGACCATGCGCCGGATGCGCCACGCGCTTCTGGCCCGCGCACCCGAGGTCGACAGTGCCGACCTGCAGACCCTGTGGTCGGCCTGCGATCATGTGGAACAGACCGCCTGGCTGCTGCGCCGCTTCACCCTCAATCTGGCCGAAAGCCCGGCCGGCGCGGCCGCCCGGGCCAAACAAAAGGGCGAAAAGGCTTGACTTTTGCGGCCTTTCCCCCATTTATCCGCCGTGTCCCGGCCGCGTGAACGAGATTTCGTCTGCCTGCGAAATCGTCGGCCTGCCGGGCCTCATCCAGGACATCTTACGACTGCCCAGTCACGCGGGGCGTCCCGACGAACCCGCGAAGGCCGTCTGGCTGCACCCCTGCGTGCCGCCGCACCGGATGATTCGCATTCAGACGAAAGAGCGATTTTTGACAACGTTCAGCGAACTCGGCCTTGCCGAGCCGATTCTCAAGGCGCTGGCCCATGAGGGCTACGAGGCGCCGACGCCGATCCAGAGCCAGGCCATTCCGCACGTGCTGCGCGGCAAGGATCTGCTCGGCATCGCCCAGACGGGCACGGGCAAGACCGCAGCCTTCGCACTGCCGATCCTGAACCACCTCGAACTCAACAAGCGCAAGCCGGGCCGCCGGGCCTGCCGCGTGCTGGTGCTGTCGCCCACGCGCGAGCTGGCCGGGCAGATTCTCGATTCCTTCCGCGCCTACGCCCGCTTCATGAAGACGACGATGGCGCTGGCCATCGGCGGCGTTCCGGTGGGCCGTCAGGCCCGCGCGCTGATGCCCGGCGTCGACGTTCTCGTCGCCACCCCCGGCCGCGTGATCGACCTTTACGATCAGGGTGCCGTGAAGTTCGACGAGATCGAGATCCTCGTTCTCGACGAGGCCGACCGGATGCTGGAAGTGGGCTTCGTCCACGCCATCCGTTCCATCATCGCCAAGCTGCCGGCGGTGCGTCAGGGCCTGTTCTTCTCGGCCACCATGCCGAAGGAAATCGCCGATCTGGCCGAGCGGCTGCTGCGCGAACCGGCAAGCGTGGAGGTGACCCCGGTTGCCAAGACCGCCGACCGCATCGAGCAGAGCGTGCTGTTCATGGATCAGGGCGCCAAGGGCCGCGTGCTGGCCGATGTGCTGAAGAGCGAGCCCATCGACCGCGCCATCGTGTTCACCCGCACCAAGCACGGCGCCGACCGCGTCGTGCGCGGGCTGGCGGGGGCCGAGATCGCCGCCGAGGCGATCCACGGCAACAAGTCTCAGGGCCAGCGCGAGCGCGCCCTGCAGTCCTTCCGTCAGGGCCGGGTGAAGATTCTGGTCGCCACCGACATTGCCGCCCGCGGCATCGATGTCGACGGCGTCAGCCACGTCGTCAACTACGACCTGCCGAACGTGCCGGAAAGCTATGTGCACCGCATCGGCCGCACCGGCCGCGCGGGGGCCTCGGGGATCGCCATCTCGTTCTGCTCCGGCGACGAGCGCGACGACCTGAAGGCCATCGAGAAGCTCATCCGCCAGCGCGTGCCCCACGGCGCCTCCAGCCATCCGGACACGAAGCCCGATCCGCGCCCGGCCCCCGGCGAGCCGGAAGCGGCGGCGGCCGGCAACGGCCGCGGTGGCAACGGCCGCGGCGGCAACCGCAACGGCCAGCGCGGCGGCAACCGGCCGGCGCGCGAGGGGCAGCGCCCCGGTGCGCCGCGCAGCGGCGAGCGTCCGTCGTTCGCCGGCCGCAATCCGGCCCCGGCCCCGCGCCCCGAAACCGCTGAAGCCAAACATGCTGCGCCCCGCCCGGCCTCCCAGCCGCGCCCGGCCCAGCGCGGCGACGTGCGGCGAACCAGCGAACACGAGCTTGCCGGTGTGCAGTTCCTGTCGCGCAAACCGACGCGCGATGCTAACAGCAGCGCACGACCGGCCGGTAACAGCCCGCGCAATCCGGCGCGGTAAGGCCCCGCGCCTTGCCCCCGGGTTGCCCGACCCGAACCAGATGACCGCCATTCGCGCTTAAAGACGGAGATCAACTCCATGGCCAAAGAAGAGCTGCTCGAGTTCGACGGCGTCGTGACGGAGGTGCTGCCGGACGGCCACTTCCGCGTGACCCTCGACAACGACCATCAGGTGCTCGCCTACGCGGCGGGCCGCATGAAGAAGAACCGCATCAAGACGCTGGTCGGCGACCGCGTGACGGTGGAAATGTCGCCCTACGATCTCGACAAGGGCCGCATCAACTTCCGCCACAAGACCGGTGCGCCGCCGCCGTCCGGCGGTCAGGCCCGCCGCCCGCCGCCGCGCCGCCGCTGAGGCAGCGGCTGCACCGGCAGCCCGCAAAGACAGAAAAGCCCCGGCGGCGCCACAGCGCCCCGGGGCTTTTTTTACGCCGATTGCAGGCGCCCGCAGAGCGCGGCTTTGCAGGGCCCCGGCGGCTTCCTGCAGGGCCCCGCGAAAGCGGCAGCCGTTACAGCGCCGCGTCGATGACCGCCATCGCCGCCTCGGTGCCGACGCCGAGATCGACCTCGTGGCCGATGGCGCGGAAGGCACCGCCCAGCGCCGTCAGACCGACCACCGCATAAAGCGGCTTTGCCGTCACCCCCATGTGGCCAAGGCGGACGAGCTTGCCGGCGGTCTCCCGCATACCCGACGAGATCATCACCCCGTAGCGCTGCCGGATGGCGCTGCGCAGGGCGGCATCGCTCACCCCTTCCGGCACCCGCACGGCGGTGGCCGTCGGCGAGGCGATGGCCTCGCTCGCGGCCCACAGATGCAGTCCCATGGCCTTCACACCGGCGCGGAAGGCCCGCGCGGTCAGGTCGTGCCGCGCCCAGACCTTCTCCGGCCCCTCCGCCAGATAGAGATCGAGCGCCGCGTCGAGCCCGTTGATTTCCGCCACGGAGGGGGTGAAGGGATAGCCCTGATCGGCCCGCCAGGCGTTTTCCCAGTCCAGAATCGACAGGAACGAGGCCCGCGGCGCCGCCGGGTTGGCCTTCATCTTGTCCCACGCCCGTTCCGACACCGCCAGAATGGTCAGCCCCGGCGATCCGCCAAGGCACTTGTTGGGGCCGGTGATGAAGAGATCCGACCGGGTCGCGTCGGGGTCGACATCCATGCCGCCGAACGACGACACGGCATCGACCAGCATGTAGGCGCCGTGGGCGGCGACGATGGCGCCGATTTCCTTCAGCGGATTGACGGTGGCGGACGGCGTGTCGTGATGAACCACCGAGACGACGCGGATATCCGGCCGGGCGCGGAACGCGGCCTCGACCTGCTCCGGCCGGATCGCCTCGTTGAACGGCACATCGAGTTCGATGACCTCGCGCGCATAGCGCGCCGCCCAGAACGCAAACAGCTTGCCGTAGACGCCGGAGGCGAGGTTGAGCACCACATCGCCGGGCGCGATCAGCGAGGCCGCCGCCGCCTCCAGACCCAGCACCGGTTCACCCTGCAGGATCACCGGCATGGTGCGCGTGCGCAGAGCCTTCTGCGCCTTTTCATGCACGCCCTGATAGACCGCCAGAAAGGCCGGGTCGTAGTGGTAATGCACCGGCTTCGCCAGCGCGCGCGCCACCGCCGGATAGATCTCCACGGGACCGCAGCTCAGGGTGAACACCGGATCGTCGGCAGCTTCCGCGACCATTGCCTGTCCTCATCGCCTCGCCTGCCCGCCAGTCGCGGGCGCAGGCCCTTGTTACGGCGGAATGCTCCGCGCGAAAACCACCTGCCGGCCCGCAGGCGCCGGCAAACCCCTGCAAGCCCGCCCGAAAGCCGAACCAGACCGAAAGCCGGATCAGCCCGAAGACCGAGCCGGCCCGAAAACGAAGAAGGCGGGCAACGATGCCCGCCTTCGCCTGCTGTCGCCGCCGCCGTTCAGCGGAACAGCCAGATCAGCACCACCACCACGAGGATGCCGAGGAACCCCCAGGTCACCGGCCCGCCGAGCACGCCCTTGCCGGCGGCGACCTCAAGCTTCTCCTCCGCCTCGCCGGCGGCCTCCTCCACCTCTTCCACCAGCTTGTCGACATCCGGCACGCCGGTGGCGGCGATGGAGTTCAGCTCTTCCGCCGGGCTGACGCTGCCGCCGAGGCTGAGCGCGAGGGCCGCCGCAAAGGCATCCACCACGGCAAGCGCAGCCGAATCGCCGCCGCCGCCGAGGTCGGGGCCCGACCGGCAGATCAGGCGGGTGGAATTGCCGTCGGCCACCAGATCGATTTCCGCCACCGCTCTGGCCGGGCCGTCCGGCGTGTGGCCGTCGACGATCACCGTCAGGCTCTTCGGGGCCTCGAAATCGGTCAGCACCACGGTGCCGGAGAAGCCCTCCACGGCCACGACCGCGGTCGGCGCACCGGCAATCGCCGTCACGCTCTCGCAGCCGGGCAGCACGCCCTTCAGCGCGTCAGCATCGGTCAGCGCCTTCCACACCCGCGCCTGCGGGGCGGGAATGCGGTGTTCGCCGGTCACGTCGATCGGGTCCATCGCGCAAAGTCCTTTTGCTCAAGCCCGGCAGGGCTGCATCCTTTGCCCCTCTTCTACCCGTTAGCGGGCTGGTGGCAAGGCATCCGTGCCGTCACATCGCCGCTGCGGCCCCGCTGCGGCCGCAATGGAGCCGTGCACGGACCATTGGCGATTGACCCGTCAGCCATGCCGGCCTTAAGTCGCGGACAGAAAAGCACACTGGCAGCCATGTCCTCATCGTCGTCGTCCTCATCGCCGTCTCTGCGGGCCCCCGCCCGCCCCTCCTCCGCCGTCCATCCCGCGCTCGTGCTCGAAGCCGGCGGGTGGGACGACTTTGCCCTCATCGATTCCGGCCACGGCCGCAAGCTGGAGCGCTACGGCAGCATTGTCGTCGACCGTCCGGAGCCGCAGGCCATGTGGACGCCGCGCCTGCCGGACAGCGAATGGCAGCGGGCCGATGCGGTTTTCACCGGCACCGACGAAGACGACGGCCACGGCCGCTGGCGCGCCAGCCGCACCCTGCCGGAAGCCTGGGAGATGCGCTACGGCCCGGCGCGCTTCATCTGCCGCTTCACCGGGTTTCGCCATGTCGGCGTCTTCCCGGAGCAGCGCGCGCACTGGGACTGGATGACGGACCGCATCCGCACCGCCGGCCGTCCGGTCCGGGTGCTGAACCTGTTCGGCTACACCGGCCTTGCCTCGCTTCTGTGCGCGGAGGCCGGTGCGAAGGTGACCCATGTCGATGCCTCCAAGAAGGCCATCGCCTGGGCCCGGGAAAATCAGGTGCTGTCCGGCATGGAAGGCCTGCCGATCCGCTGGATTCTCGACGACGCGGTGAAGTTCGCCGCGCGCGAGGAGCGGCGCGGCTCGAAATATGAAGGCATCATCCTCGATCCGCCGAAATTCGGCCGCGGGCCGAAGGGCGAGGTGTGGGACCTGTTCGAGAGCCTCTATGAGATGCTGCGGCTGGTGCGGGCGATGATGTCCGACGAGCCGCTGTTCATCGCGCTGACGGCCTATGCGATCCGCGCCTCGTTCCTCGCCACCCACCGGCTCAGCGCGGAATTGTGGGGCGACCTCGCCGGCCGTCTGGAATCCGGCGAGCTGGCCCTAGTGGAGGCGGAGACCGGCAAGCTGCTGCCGACCTCCATGTTCACGCGGTGGAGCGCAGAATGAGCGATGATTTCCGCAATGCCCGCCCGCACGGCCTGCCGCCGGCCGATCCGGTGCGGCCGGCCGGCGATGTGCCGCGCGCCGGCGCCTTCAAGGTGGTGACCAGCCTCACCAACCCGACCATCAAGGAAATCCGGGCCCTGCAGCTGCGCAAGCACCGGCAGGAGACGGGGTTGTTCCTCGGCGAGGGCGCAAAGCTGGCCGCCGACGCGCTGGAGGCCGGCTGGCCGGTGCGCACGCTGGTGCTGGCGCACGATGCCATCGCCCAGCCTTTCGTCGCCAGAACCGCCGCCACGGCGCGGGCGCGCGGGGCGCTGGTGATCGAGGCCAACAACGCCGTCATGGTCAAGATCTCGCGGCGCGACAATCCGCAGACCGTGGTCGGCGTGTTCGAACAGCATATCGGCGGGCTGGAGGCGATTGCGGCCGCCGGGCCGGGCATCTGGATCGCGCTGGAAGCCGTGCGCGATCCGGGCAATCTCGGCACCATCATCCGCACCGCCGATGCCCTCGGGGCGAAGGGCGTGCTGCTGGTGGGCGAGACCACCGATCCGTTCGGCCTTGAGGCCGTGCGCGCCACGATGGGCTCGTTCTTCCATGTCAAACTGGCGCGCGCCTCGCTGGCGGCATTCCTCGAATGGCGCAAGGGCTATCGCGGCCAGCTGGTCGGCACGCATCTGGCCGGTGCCGTCGATATCCGCACCGTCAGCTGGCACACGCCGGCGATGCTGGTGATGGGCAACGAACAGGCCGGCCTTTCGCCGGAAATGGCCGCTGCCTGCGATGCCCTCGTGAAGATCCCGATGTCGGGCGCGGCCGATTCCCTCAACCTCGCCATCTCCACCGGCATCGCGCTGTTCGAGATGCGGCGCGGCGCGCTGACGCTCTGAACGCCGGCCACCGAT
>NZ_DAISHT010000123.1:0-3847 GCF_036822375.1 Pseudoxanthobacter sp.
GTGGCGATGACGTTGAAGCGCACCAGCCGGTCCATGCCCGCGATGCCGATGGCCGACAGCAGCCCGCCGATGGTGGTGGGAATAAGCGTGACCAGCAGCGCCGCCAGCACCGTGACCGAAAGCAGGGTGCCGGAATAGCCGGCAAGGCCCCACAGCGACACCACGGCGATGAGGAAGATCAGCGTCAGGCCGGAAAGCAGGATCGACAGCGCGATTTCGTTCGGCGTCTTCTGGCGCTTCGCGCCTTCGATGAGCGCGATCATGCGGTCGACGAACCCGGCGCCGGGCGCGACCGTGATGCGCACGACGAGGCGGTCGGACAGCACCTCCGTGCCGCCCGTCACCGCCGAGCGGTCGCCGCCGGCCTCGCGGATCACCGGGGCGGATTCGCCGGTGATGGCGCTTTCGTTGACCGAGGCGACACCCTCGACCACCTCGCCGTCGGCCGGGATGAGCTCGCCGGCAACGACCTCGGTGCGGTCGCCGACGCGCAGCACCGTCGCCGGCACCAGCTCGGCCGAGCCGTCCGGCAGCAGGCGGCGGGCGGTGAGTTCGGCCCGCGTGCGGCGCAGGCTGTCGGCCTGCGCCTTGCCGCGGCCTTCCGCCACCGCTTCCGCGAACGTGGCAAACAGCACCGTGAACCACAGCCACGCGGCAATCTGGCCGGAGAACACCGCCGCGCCGCCGGCCACGAGATCGCGCACGAAGCAGAGGCTGACGAGCGCGGCGATGATTTCGGTGACGAACATCACCGGGTTGCGCACAAGCTGCCGCGGATCGAGCTTGCGAAAGGCGGCCCCGGCCGCCGGCACCAGAATGGCGGGGTCGAGAAGCCCGGCGGCCGGCGGCCGGCGCGGCGTGCCGGCGGGGGTGGAGGAGGACGAAGAGGAGGACGACATGGGACCGCTCCTTCAGAACGTCTGGCCGGCGAGCATGGCGAAATGCTCCACAACCGGGCCGAGGGCGAGCGCGGGGAAGAACTGCAGACCGCCCAGAATGAGGATGATGCCGATGAGCAGACCGACGAACAGCGGCGTGTGGGTGGGGAAGGTGCCGGCCGAAGGCGGCGTCTTCACCCGCGCCGCAAGGGCGCCGGCCATGGCCAGCACCGGCACCACAAAGGCAAAGCGGCCGGCCAGCATGGCGATGGCAAGGGTGGTGTTGTACCAGAGCGTGTTGCCGGAGAGACCGCCGAAGGCCGAGCCGTTGTTGCCGGCGGCCGAAGTGAAGGCATAGAGGATCTCCGACAGCCCGTGCGGGCCCGGCGTGCCGATGCTGGCCACGGCCGCCGGCAGCATGGCAGAGACCGCGGCAAAGCCGAGAATGGCAACCGGCAGGATGAGCACGGCCAGCACCGCGCACTTCATCTCCGTGGCGCCGATCTTCTTGCCCAGAAACTCCGGCGTGCGGCCCACCATGAGGCCGGCCACGAACACCGCCAGCACCGCGAACACGATGAGGCCGTAAAGCCCCGAGCCCGTGCCGCCGGGCAGCACCTCGCCAAGCTGGATGAGGAACATCGGCACCAGACCGCCGAGCGGTGTCAGCGAGCCGTGCATGGCGTTGACGCCGCCATCGGAAAGGCCGGTGGTGACCGCGGCATAGAGCGCGCTGGCGGAAAGGCCGAAGCGGACCTCCTTGCCCTCCATGTTGCCGCCCGAGCCGTCGAGCCCGAGCGCGGTCAGGATGGGATTGCCCGCAGCCTCGGCGATGTAGACGGCCGCCACGCCGGCCACCAGCAGCACGCCCACGGTGGCCACGAACGCCCAGCCCTGCCGCCGGTCCTTCACCATGTCGCCGAAGGTCCACAACAGCGCCGACGACACCGCCAGCATGGCGAAGATGTTGAGCAGGTTGGAAAGCGCGGTCGGATTTTCAAACGGATGGGCGGCATTGACGTTGAAGAAGCCGCCGCCGTTGGTGCCGAGCTGCTTGATCGCCTCCTGCGAGGCGACGGGGCCGAGGCTGATGACCTGCCGGCCGCCTTCCAGCGTGGTCGCCGTCGCGCCGGCCTCAAGGGTCTGCGGCACGCCCATGGCCACGAAGGCCAGCGCGATGACGATGGCAACCGGCAGCAGCACATAGAGCGCAGCCCGGGTGACATCGACCCAGAAATTACCGATGGTCGCCGCCCGCGACCGCGCGAAGGCCCGCGTCACCGCGATCGCAAGCGCCATGCCGGTGGCGGCCGAGGTGAAGTTCTGCACCGTAAGGCCGGCCATCTGACTGAAGTGGCTGAGCGTGGTCTCGCCGGCATAGTTCTGCCAGTTGGTGTTGGTGACGAAGCTCACCGCGGTGTTGAACGCCAGATCCGGCGCCACGCCCGCGAAACCCTGCGGGTTCAGCGGCAGCACGCCCTGCAGCCGTAACAGCGCATAGAGAACGGCAAAGCCCGCCAGCGAGAACGCCAGCATGGCAAGACCATAGGCGAGCCAGCCCTGCTCCTTTTCCGGCGCGATGCCGGC
Organism: Pseudoxanthobacter sp.; assembly: GCF_036822375.1. NCBI lineage: Bacteria > Pseudomonadati > Pseudomonadota > Alphaproteobacteria > Hyphomicrobiales > Segnochrobactraceae > Pseudoxanthobacter > Pseudoxanthobacter sp. Next base: position 2,466 of record NZ_DAISHT010000123.1, read on the forward strand.
GAGGCGGTAGAAGCCCGTCTCCACGGGCCGCAGCACGGGCGAAAGAAACGTGCGCTCGCCGCCGAACACGCGGGCCATATAAAGCCCGAGCGGCCTGATGACGGCGAGCACGGCGAGGAAAAGGGCTGCGATCTGCAGCCATCCGGCGAAGGTCATTTCAAGCCTCCTGCCGGCGTCAGAAACGTTCGGGCGCGACAAGGGTGGCGACCAGATAGGCCGCCAGCCCCAGTGCGACGAGAAGGCCGAGAACGGGTTCGATCATGGCGCGCCCCGTTCAGGAAAGGCGCGCCAGTGCGCGCGCATAGAGCGCCAGTGCTGCAAAGCAGCCCGTGCCGAGCGCGAGAAAGGCAAGATCAGCCATGGAATTCAGTCTCCCGGTGCCGGTTCCCGGAGGTGGGAAGCGGCAGCGGGAGAGTGGCGCAGAGCGGCGTCAGGGATCGATTGGCAAGACGGCCCGCCGGCATCAGGAAATCATAAAGAAGCCGGCGCCGCGCGGCCCTCAGAAGTGATAGGCGACGCTGGCGAACGCACCGTGCTGGGTGACGTTGTAGACGAAGCCGTTGTCGGTGTGGTCGGTGTAGATGGCGCGGTAGCCGAGGGCGGTGGAGATCTCGGGCGTCCAGTTATAGCCGACCGCCGCAAAGCCCTGCGCAGTCAGCTTGGAGCTGAGCCCGAAGCCGCCGACATCGCCGATCACGTTCAGGAACCACTTGTCGCTGATGGCATAGTTCATCATCAGCCCGACCGTCGGATCGGCAAAGCCGATCGTGCCGCTGGCACCCGGCTGCAGCAGGCCGGCCGGGCCGCTGACGCCGAACGAGGCATCGAAATGCTGGTAGCGCACGCCGGCCGTGGCGCTGAGGCGAACGGACGGCGGCAGCGGCAGCGGCAGGCGATAGCCGATGAGGCCGGACAGGATCAGCTGACGCAGATCGAGGCTGGCCGTCACCGCCTTGCGCGGACCGATGGCGGCATCGTCGCCGAGCTTGGCATAAATCGCATCGATCAGGCCGGTCCAGTCGCCCTTCTCGGCCATCAGCGAGGCCATCAGCGCCCCGTCCAGCTTGGAGAGCGTGGTTCCCGCCGGAATGTCGACGGAAGTTGCCGGCAGGCCGCGCACGCCCACCTCGCCGTTCAGCGCCGTCGCCCAGCCATAGACCGTCAGCTGATATTGCGCTTTGTCGCCGGCCGCCAGGGGGGCAGCCGCAGGCGGCGGCGGCGCAGGCTCGGCGGCGGCGGGAACGTCGGCCGCCCGCGCCGGCAGGGCGAGAGCGGCAAGCAGAACGGCGGAGATCGGGAACAACGACTTCATAAGAAGAAACTCTATCCCGGTCCGGGGCTCGTGCAAAGACCAGCCGGACACATGGTTACGCAAACAGATG
>NZ_DAISHT010000123.1:3947-10395 GCF_036822375.1 Pseudoxanthobacter sp.
CCGGCCGCCCCCGGGGCGGGACCGTCCGGTCTGTCGGGAGCCAGACTAATTGCGCGCAGCAATCGTGCGCTTGACATTTCCAGACATGGATTTGACCGTAGCCTGTCATCGCCGGCGTTGTCGCAGGGTCCGCCCGCGACAGCGGCCGGAGAGCCGAACCGGAGTGCTGCACCCGCCATGCCTGCCGCCGACGCATCCGCCCCCGCTGCTGCGCTGGTCTATCGCGCCGGGCTCGGCCGCCGTCTGCCGCGTGGCTGCACCCGCATCGGGCCGGCCATTTCCATTCCCGCCGTGCTCGCCGGATTCGGGGTCGATGTGCTGCCGCTCTGCCGGGCGGCCGGCGTGCCGCCGGAGACCTTCGCCCACCCCGACAACGCCCTGCCGATGGCCCGGCTCGGCGAACTCGCGCAGCATGCCGCCCGGGCCATCGGCCGGGAGGATTTCGGCCTGCTGGTGGCCGACACCGTCAACGCGTCCAATCTCGGCCTCGTCGGCTTCCTGCTGAAGCAGGCGCCCGATGCCCGCACGGCCCTTGGCGACCTGACGCGCTACCTGCACCACACCGACCGCAGCGCGGTGCCTTTCATGCGGTTTTCAGGCCGCTCCGCCACCTTCGGCTATCGCATCGTCGAACCGGACGTGCCGGGCGCGACCCAGATCTACGACGGCGCCATCGCGATTGCCCGCAACATCGTGCGCGGGCTGTGTGGAGCGGGCTTCGTGCCGCAGGAAATCACCCTTTCTCACCGCCGTCCGGCCCTGCCCGGCCGCTATGAGCGCTATTTCGGCGCGCCGGTCCGCTTCGATACCGAAGAGACAACGCTCACCTTCGATGCCGCCTTTCTGGATCAGCGGCTGCCGAATGCCGATGCCGAACTGCGGCGTATGCTGCAGGAGCAGATCGACATCATGGAACAGGAGGAACAGGGCCATTTCGGCGAGCAGGTCCGCCGGCTGCTGCGCAGCACGTTGCTGACGAGCGGCGGCTCCATCGACGACATCGCCGGCCTGATGGGCCTGACCGGGCGCACCTTCATGCGCCGGCTGGAGGCGGAGGGCACCAGTTTCCGCCATCTCTGCGACGAGATCCGCTTCGAGATCGCCCGCCAGCTTCTGGAAAACACCGCCCTGCCCATGACGCAGATCGCGCTGGCGCTGCGATATTCCGAAGCGAGCGCCTTCAGCCGTGCCTTCCGGCAGTGGTCGGGCGTCGCGCCGCGGCAATGGCGCGTTCGCCACCTGTCACGGCCGGGCTGAGGCCGGCGCGCCGGGGCCGGGTGCGGCGCCCAACTGGCCGGCGAGATCGGACAGCGCCGCATCGTCCGGCCGCAGGGCCGACAGCAGGCCGGAGAGCGAACGCGCACGCGCCGCATCCTGCGCCTCCAGAGCCTCGTTCAGCGCCAGCCCCAGCAGGCCGGCATCGTTCGGCTGGCGCTGCAGGGCCGCCTGCACCACGGCGGCCGCCTGCGCGGGCTCGCCCATGGATTGCAGCGCCACCGCCAGCACATAGGCATAACGGGCCTGATCGGGCGCCAGCGCATTTGCCCGGCGCAGCGCCTCCAGCGCCTCGCCATAGCGCTTCTGGCGCACCAGCGTCAGGCCGAGGGCATGTTCCAGCGCCGCATCGTCATGCAGCGCAAGGCCCTGACGCAGCACGGCCTCCGCATCGGCCTCGCGGCCCTGCGCGCGGAACAGGTCGGCGAGATCGACCCGCACCGCCGCGGCCGTCGGGTCGATGACGAGGCCGGCGCGGAACTCCGCCTCGGCGGCCGCCGCGTTGCCCTGCCGCAGGCGGAACAGGCCCATGTTGGCGCGGTCCTCCACCCGGTCGGCATTGAGCGCCTGCGCCGCCTCATAGGCCGCAATGCCGGCCGCAAGCCGGGTGCGATCGGCCGGCGACAGCGTTTCCGGCGCGATGTCGGCGAGCTGAGCGGCGGCCTCCAGCCGCACTGCCGCCGACGGATCGTCGAGCAGCGGCCCGGCGTGCTGCCAGCGCACTTCAGGCGGGGCGGCGGCCAGCACGCGCAGCGCCGCCAGCCGCACCAGCGGATCGCCATCGCCCAGCGCCTTCAGCGTGGCGGCATCCGCCGCCCGGGAGGGATAGGCCTGCAACCCGCTCACCGCCGTGGCCCGCACCACACCCGGCAGCACCGGGTTGGCGGCCAGCGCAATCAGCGCCTCGCGGGCCTGCGGCGCGCCGCTGCGTGCATCGTTAAAGGCATTGGCCCAGACCTGAAAGCCCTTGCGCTCCGGCCCGTGCCAGCGGGCAATGGCCTCCGCCGCCCAGGCCGCCGTCTTGTCGGCATGGCAGGCGTTGCAGGTGTTGGGCGTGCCGTTGCGCACCGAAAGATCCGGGCGCGGAATGCGGAACGAATGGTCGTGGCGATCGTCGACCACCATGTAGGTCCGCTTCGGCATGTGGCAGGAGATGCAGTCCGGCGCGCCGGGGCCGGGCGGATGGCCGGTGTGGCTCTGCGCCTCGAAGCGATCGGCCAGATGGCACTGGCTGCACACCAGCGCCCCCGGCGCCTTCAGCGTGGCGGTGTGGGGGTTGTGGCAGTCGGTGCAGGTCACCCCGCGGGCATACATCAGGCTCTGCTTGAAGGCGTGGTCGTTGAAATCCTCGTCGAGGTTCTGTCCGTCGGCCTCGAACAGCCCGGGGTCGAGCAGCACCGGCAGGTGCGTTTCCGTCAGCGGCCGGCCGGGTTTCCAGTCCTCGGCAAACACGCCGCGGCGGGCGTGACAGCGCGCGCAGGTCTCCACCCCGTCGCCCGGCGGATGGGGCACGGAGGCGGCGGGGCTGCCGGTCTTCGGGTCCGGCGTCCAGTCCACCTCGGGCCGGGTGGCGGCGACGGAGGCAAACCCGCGGCCCGGCGTTGCCGGATCGGCACCGCCGCGCGCCCATGCCACATGACCGCTGCCGGGGCCGTGGCAGCTTTCGCAGCCCACGCTGATTTCGGAAAAGCGGGTGTCGAAACGGTCGGTCGCCGCATCGAAACCCTTGCGGACGCCGGTCGAGTGGCACTCCGCACACATGAAGTTCCAGTTCTGCTGCGGCCCGGTCCAGTAGAGCGAATCGCCGGGTGCCGGCGGATTGTCGCCGTAGAGGTGGAACCAGCGCTGCCCGCCCTGCGCGGCGGGGCGGGTGTCGTAGGCAAACGGCAGCGCCTGCACCCGCCCGTCCGGCATCTGCACCAGATATTGCTGCAGCGGAAAAAGCCCGAAGGTATAGGCCACCGGAAAGGCCTGCGGGCGGCCGTCGCGGCCGGCGATCTCCACCATGTAGCGCGCGCCGTCGCGGAAGAAGCGCGCCCGCGCACCGTCCCTGCCGACCTCGACATCGCTGAAATCGCCGCGCACCGTGGCCGGCACCGGCAGGCTCATGGCGCCGGCATGCTGCGAGGTCAGCCAGTCCTGTGCCTCACCCTCGTGGCAGGTGGCGCAGGTGGCGGAGCCGGCGAAACCGGCCGGCGCATCCGGCGTCAGCGCGCCGATGCCGCCCGGCGCCGGCAGCAGGGCTCCGGCCGCCGCAGGGGCCGCCACAGCGGCCGCCGGCTCGCCGCCGGCCCGGGCCGGCCCGGCAAACGGCAGCAGCAGCACCAGCAGAAAAGCGGCAACAAAGCGTTCTGCCCGGCCCACCACACTGCCCCTTCCCTGCCGCAGCCCGCTGACACCCGGCCCGAAAGGCAGGGCGGACGGCACAACCGTTCCACATCGTCCTGCCTCTTTCTAGGCGGCTGCGCGCCCTCCGGCAAACGGCGCAGCCGCCCACCGGCCGCGCCCCGATGCCGCAAGGGTTGCGGGCCGGCCTATTCCTTCGCCCAGAGCGCGCCCAGCTCGGCGCGCACGGCCTCGAAAGTGCCGTCCTCGATGGCGCTGCGCAGGCGCTTCATCAGCGACTGATAATAGGCGACGTTGTTCCACGTCAGCAGCATGGCGCCCAGCCCCTCGCCGCAGCGCACCAGATGGTGCAGGTAGGCGCGGCTGTAATCGCGGGTGGCCGGGCAGTCGCTTTCCGGGTCCAGCGGCGCCGGGTCGTCGGCATGGCGGGCGTTCTTCAGGTTGAGCTTGCCGAAGCGGGTATAAGCCACGCCATGGCGCCCGGCGCGGGTCGGCATCACGCAATCGAACATATCGACGCCGCGCGCCACCGCCTCGATGATGTCGTGGGGGGTGCCGACGCCCATCAGGTAGCGCGGCTTGTCCTGCGGCAGCACCGGCAGCGTCTCATCCAGCATGGCCAGCATCACCGCCTGCGGCTCGCCCACCGCAAGGCCGCCGATGGAATAGCCCTCGAACGGCATCCGGCTGAGTTCGCGGGCGGATTCCACCCGCAGCGCCGGCACGTCGCCGCCCTGCACGATGCCGAACAGCGCCTGCCCGCGGCCCGGCCCGCCCATCGCCTCGAAGGCCATGCGCGAGCGCTCGGCCCAGCGCAGCGAAAGCCGCATGCCGCGCTCCACCTCCGCCGGCTCTGCCGGCAGGCGCACGCACTCGTCAAGCTGCATCTGGATATCGGAGCCGAGCAGACCCTGAATCTCCACCGAGCGTTCCGGCGTCAGCAGGTGGCGCGAGCCGTCGATGTGGCTCTGAAAGGCGACGCCGTTCTCCGCCAGCTTGCGCAGCCCGGACAGCGACATCACCTGAAACCCGCCGGAATCGGTGAGAATGGTCTTCTTCCAGCGCATGAAGGTGTGCAGGCCGCCCAGTTCGGCCACCCGCTCGGCGGTTGGGCGCAGCATGAGGTGATAGGTGTTGCCCAGCACCACCTCCGCCCCGGTCGAGGCCACGTCCTCCGGAAACATCGCCTTCACCGTCGCCTGCGTGCCGACGGGCATGAAGGCCGGCGTTTCCACCGTGCCATGGGCGGTGTGCAGGCGCCCGCGGCGGGCGCGGCCATCGCGGCCGAGGGGTTCGTAGCGGAACGCCATTCTCAGAACTCCTGCGCGGCGGCATCGTCGCGGAACAGCAGCGATCCGTCGCCGTAAGAATAGAACCGGTAGCCGGCCGCAATGGCATGGGCATAGGCCCGCTGCATGCGCGACAGCCCGGCGAAGGCCGCCACCAGCATGAACAGCGTGGAGCGCGGCAGGTGGAAGTTGGTCATCAGCACATCGGTGGCACGAAAGCGATAGCCGGGCGTGATGAAGATGCTCGTGGCCTGACTGAAGGGATGCACGGTGCCCGCCTCGTCGGCCGCGCTCTCCAGAAGCCGCAGGGCGGTGGTGCCGACCGCCACGATGCGCCCGCCGGCCGCCCGCGCCGCGTTGATGCGGGCGGCGGCCGCTTCGCTCACATGGCCATATTCGGCATGCATGCGGTGGCCTTCGGTGGTGTCGGACTTGACCGGCAGGAAAGTGCCGGCGCCGACATGCAGCGTCAGGAACACATGGCCGATGCCGGCCGCCTCAAGGCGCGCAATCAGATCTTCGGTCAGATGCAGGCTGGCGGTCGGGGCGGCGACGGCGCCGGGCTCGCGGGCGAACACGGTCTGGTAGTCGGTGCGGTCGGCCTCGTCGTCCGCTCTCTTGTTGCCGATATAGGGCGGCAGCGGAATGCGCCCGGCCCCGGCAATGGCCTGATCGAGCGCGGGGCCGGACCGGTCGAAGACGAGCACGATCTCGCCGCCGTCGCTCTTTTCCGCCACGCGTGCCGAGAACGGCTCGCTGCTGCCGAACACGATGATATCGCCCGTCTTCAGCCGCTTGCCGGGGCGCGCCAGCGCGGCCCAGCGGTCGCCCGCCTGCCGCTCGATCAGGGTTGCCTCGATGCGCGCCACCTGCCCCGCGCCGCGGTCGCGCACGCCATCGAGCCGGGCGGGAATGACGCGGGTGTCGTTCAGCACCAGCAGGTCGCCGGCGCGCAGTTCGCTCACCAGATCGCGCACGCCGCGGTCGGCGATTTCCGGCCCGCCGCCGGGGCGCACCACCAGAAGCCGGGCGGAATCGCGCGGGCGGGCGGGCCGCAGCGCAATCGCGCTTTCGGGCAGGTCGAAATCGAACGCATCGGTGCGCATGGCAGGCAGAACCAGTTCTCGGGCAATCGTCAGGCAAGCGCACGCCGCCGGACCCGGGTCCGGCGGCGGCAGAGGTCGTCAGCAATCGGGCCGGAAATCAGGCGGCGATATCGGCCGCCACCTTCATGGACACGATCTTGTCGGGGTTCGCCACCGGCTCGCCGCGCTTGATCTTGTCCACGTTCTCCATGCCCTCGGTCACTTCGCCGAACACGGTGTACTGACCGTTGAGGAAGTGGCCCGGCGCAAACATGATGAAGAACTGCGAGTTGCCGGAGTTCGGGTTCATCGAACGCGCCATGCCCACCACGCCGCGGTTGAACGGCGTGCGGGTGAACTCCGCCGGCAGGTTCGGATACTTGGAGCCGCCGGTGCCGGTGCCGTGGGGGCAGCCGGTCTGGGCCATGAAGCCCTCGATGACGCGGTGGAACA
>NZ_DAISHT010000124.1:0-2465 GCF_036822375.1 Pseudoxanthobacter sp.
CCGATGTCGCCACGGGTGGGCATCATCGCCAATCCGGTTTCCGCGCGCGATATCCGCCGGGTTGTCGCCAGCGCCGCCGGCCTGCAACTGGCCGACCGGGCCAACATCGTGCTGCGGGCGCTGGCCGCTCTGGCCGCCACGGGCATTGACCATGTCGTGATGATGCCGGACGGCGCCGGCATCGAAGGCCATGTGCTGCGCCATCTGGCCCGGGCCGCCAATCTGGGCGAGGCGCGCTTTCCGCGCCTGTCCTTTCTCGACATGCGCCCCCGCGGCACGGTGGAAGACACCCGCCGCGCCGCGCGGATGATGCGCGAGGCCGGCGTGGCGGTGATCGTCGTTCTCGGCGGCGACGGCACCCACCGCGCGGTGGCGGCGGAGTGCGGCAGCGTGCCGGTGGCCGGCATCTCCACCGGCACCAACAATGCCTTTCCCGACCACCGCGAGCCGACGGTAACGGGACTGGCCGCCGGGCTCTATGCCGCCGGCCGGGTGCCGGCCGCCGTGGCGCTGGCCGGCAACAAGTGGATCGAGGCGGACGTGGAAGGCGCCGGGCGCGAGATCGCGCTCGTCGATGTCGCCGTCGTCACAGACCGCTATGTCGGCGCGCGGGCGCTGTGGAAGCCGGAGACCTTCCGCGAACTGTTCGTCACCTTCGCCGACCCGGAGGTGATCGGCATGAGCGCCATCGCCGGGCTGGCCCGCCCGCTCGGCCGGCGCGAGGCCGGCGGGGTGCGGGTGGAAATGGCGCCCGCAACGCTCGCCCGCCGGGTGCTCAACGCCCCCATCGCCCCCGGCCTCGTGCTGCCGGTGGGCATCGCCGCGGTTGCCACCATGCCGGCCGGCCGGCCGTTCGCCCCGGTCATTCCGGCCGGCTCGCTGGCGCTCGACGGCGAGCGCGAACTGTTCTTCGACGCCCATCAGAGCGTGACCCTGACGCTGGTGGAAAACGCCTTCCGCACGCTGGAGGCCGGCGCGGTGATGCGCTTTGCCGCCGAAAGCGGCGCGATGTTCAGCGACGCAGTCCGGCGCGAACCTGCGTCTGTCTGAAAAATACCAACAAAAACAATTGTCAGGAGGAAACCATGAGCAACAATCCGTTCCCGCTTTCCAAGGACGAACTGCTCTCCGCCTACCGCACCATGCGCACCATCCGCGAGTTCGAGGAGCGGCTGCACGTGGAATTCGCCCGCGGCGACATTCCGGGCTTCGTGCACCTCTATGCCGGCGAGGAGGCGTGCGCCACCGGCATCATGATGCACCTGACGGATACCGACCGCATCGCCTCGACCCACCGCGGCCACGGCCACTGCATCGCCAAGGGCGTGGAAGTGAACGACATGATGGCCGAGATCTATGGCAAGGCCACCGGCTGCTGCCACGGCAAGGGCGGCTCGATGCACATTGCCGAGCTTGAGAAGGGCATGATGGGCGCCAACGGCATTCTGGGTGCCGGCGCGCCCCTCATCTGCGGCGCGGGCCTTGCCGCGAAGTTCCGCGGCGACGGCGGCATCGGCATCACCTTCTTCGGCGACGGCGCGGCCAATCAGGGCACCGTGCTGGAGAGCATGAATCTGGCCGCCATCTGGAACCTGCCGGTGCTGTTCGTGGTGGAAAACAACGGCTACGCCGAATCCACCTCCGTGGAATATGCCACCGCCATCGATTCCTATGTCGACCGCGCCACCGGCTTTGGCCTGCCGGGCGTGTCGGTCGACGGCACCGATTTCTTCGCCGTGCACGAGGCTGCCGGCGAGATGATCCGCCGCGCCCGCACCGGCGGCGGCCCGGCGCTGCTGGAATGCAAGACCGTGCGCTTCTTCGGCCACTTCGAGGGCGATGCCCAGACCTACAAGGCGAAGGGCGAGAACGAGGCGAACCGCGCCAGCCGCGACTGCATCGAGCTGTTTGCCCGCCGCGTCACCGGCGCCGGCGTCATTTCCGAAGACGAGATCGTCGCCATCGACAGCGCGGTCATCCGCAAGATCGAGGATGCCGTGACCGCTGCCAAGGCCGCGCCGCTGCCAGCCGCGCGCGAACTGCTGACCGACGTCTACGTCTCCTACTGAACCCAGAAAAAGAATCCCCCCGGAGGAAACGACCATGGCCCGCAAGATCAGCTACAAGACCGCCATCAACGAGGCGCTGGAGCTTGAGATGCGCCGCGATCCGAGCGTCATCCTGCTTGGCGAGGACATTGCCGGCGGCGCCGGCGCGCCCGGCGAGGAAGATGCCTGGGGCGGCGTGCTCGGCGTCACCAAGGGGCTGCACGCCAAGTTCCCCGGCCGCCTGCTCGACACGCCGCTGTCGGAATCGGCCTATGTCGGCGCGGCCATCGGTGCGGCCGCCTGCGGCATGCGCCCGGTGGCGGAACTGATGTTCCTCGATTTCATGGGCGTCTGCTTCGACCAGATTCTCAATCAGGCCGCCAAGTTCCGCTACATGTTCGGCGGCAAGGCGCGCAC
>NZ_DAISHT010000124.1:2565-10075 GCF_036822375.1 Pseudoxanthobacter sp.
AGATTCTCAATCAGGCCGCCAAGTTCCGCTACATGTTCGGCGGCAAGGCGCGCACCCCGGTGGTGATCCGCGCCATGGTGGGCGCCGGCTTCCGCGCCGCGGCACAGCACTCGCAGATGCTGACGCCGATGTTCACCCACGTGCCCGGCATCAAGGTGGTGTGCCCCTCCAACGCCTACGATGCCAAGGGCCTGCTGATCCAGTCGATCCGCGACGACGATCCGGTGATCTTCTGCGAGCACAAGAACCTCTACGGCCACGAGACCGACGTGCCGGCGGAATCCTATGCCCTGCCCTTCGGCGAGGCCGCGGTGGTGCGCGAGGGCCGCGACGTGACCATCGTCGCCTACGGGCTGATGGTGCATCGCGCGCTGGAAGCGGCCGAAAAGCTCTCCCGCCAGCGCATCGAGGCGGAAGTGATCGACCTGCGCACGCTGTCGCCCATCGACTGGGATACGGTGATGGAAAGCGTGGAGACGACCGGCCGGCTGGTGGTGGCCGACGAGGCCAACCCGCGCTGCTCGATCGCCACCGACATCGTCGCCAATGTCAGCCAGCAGGTATTCGGCGCCCTCAAGGCCGCCCCGCAGATGGTGACGGCTCCGCACACGCCGGTGCCGTTCTCGCCCTCGCTGGAAGATCTCTACATCCCCTCCGCCGACGCCATCGTGGCGGCCGTCTCGCGCACGCTGACGCGCGAACTCGCCTGAACCGGCCCGCGACAGAAGTTTGCGCGGACAAGACTTTGAAGGACACGAACATGAACGCACGCATCAAGCCGATCGTGATGCCCAAGTGGGGCCTGTCGATGTCGGAGGGCAAGGTCACCGGCTGGCTGAAGCGCCCGGGGGCGAAGATCGATGTCGGCGACGAGATCGTGGAGGTGGAAACCGACAAGATCGCCGGCGTGGTGGAGGCGGGCGACGCCGGGCTGCTGCGCCGCATCCTCGGGGAGCCCAACACCGTCTATCCGGTCAAGGCGCTGATCGGCGTCGTCGCCGATGCGGACGTGCCGGATGCCGAGATCGATGCCTTCGTGGCCGGCTATGCCACGCCGTCGGAAGAAGGCGGCGAGGAGGAGAGCGGACCGAAATACGAGTTCGCCGACACCCCCGCCGGCCGGCTGCGCTATGCCGACCGCGGGTCCGGCAGCGAAACCGTCATCCTCATTCACGGCTTCGGCGGCGATCTCGACAACTGGCTGTTCAACATCGACGCGCTGGCGGCGAAAGCCCGCGTGATCGCCCTCGATCTGCCGGGCCACGGCCAGTCCGACAAGGCGGTGAAGGGGGCCGGTCTGGCCGGCCTCTCGGAAGCCGTGACCGGCGTGATGGATGCTGCCGGCGTGACGAAGGCCCACCTCGTCGGCCACTCCATGGGCGGGGCGGTGGCGCTGAAGATTGCCGCGACGCACCCGGAGCGCGTCGCCTCGCTCACGCTCATCGGCTCGGCCGGGCTCGGGGCGGAGATCAACGGCGACTACCTCGCCGCCTTCGTGCGGGCCTCGTCGCGGCGCGAGATGAAGCCGCTGCTCGAACAGCTGTTCGAGGATGCCGGCCTCGTCAGCCGCCATCTCGTCGATGACATCGTGAAATACAAGCGCATCGACGGGGTGGAAGAAGCCCTCGGCGCCATTTCCGCCGCCGTCTTTCCGGGCGGCCGGCAGGCGGAGGTGCTGGCGGCGACACCCGGCCTGCCGCCGGTGCTGGTCATCTGGGGCGCCGGCGACCGCATCATCCCGGCCGCCCATGCCGGGGCGATCGCCGGAGCGAAGTCGGAGGTCATTCCCGGCGCCGGCCACATGGTGCAGATGGAGAAGGCCCACCACGTCAACGACCTGATCGTGGCCCACATCGCCGGCTGACGGCGAGCGCCTCCCGCGCCGGCCCCGGCGAGAACGGGGCCGGATTCTGATGCCGGTGCGGCACACCTCCTGCCGCACCGGCCTTTTTTTTCCGGCCGGCGCCTCTGCGCTTTTTTCGGGCGCGCGCCTCTGCGCCCTGCGTCAGGCCCGGGCTTCCGCGTGGCCCGCGACCGGCAACACGATGGTGAACAGCGCGCCGCGTGCGGTGTTGCCGGCGCGGATGGCGCCGTTCATGTCGCGGATCACCGTGCGCGAGATGGAGAGGCCGAGGCCGGTGCCGCGGTCCGCCGGCTTGGAGGTGACGAACGGCTCGAACAGACGCTCCAGCATCTCCGCCGGAATGCCGCCGGCGGTATCCTCGACCGTCAGCACGATCTCGCTGCCCACCACCCGGCCGGCCACCGTGACCGTCTTTTCGTCGCCGCCGCGCCCCTCGCCGAAGGCATCGCGCGCATTGACCAGCAGGTTGACGATGACCTGCTCGAACATGGTCTGTTCGCCCAGAACCATAGTTTCCGCCGGAAAATCGAGCGCCAGCACCAGACGGATGCCGTTGACGCGATATTGCTCGGCCACGAAGCTGATGGCGAGCTGGATAGCCTGCTGCACGGCGAACGCGCTCATCTGCGGCGAGGGCATGTGCGCGTGGCGGCGCACCTGATCGGTGATGCGCCGGGCCCGGTCGATCTGCTCGTCGATGCGCGTCAGCTTGGCGGCGACCGCCTCCGGCGCGGCGCCGGTGGCAAGCAGGCGCTGCCCGTTCGCCACCGCCATCTTCATGACCGCCAGCGGCTGGTTGATCTCGTGGGCGATGGCGGAGGCCATCTCGCCCAGCGTCGCCAGCTTGGCCGCCTGCAGCACCTTCAGTTCCGCCGCGCGGCCCTGCGAAACATCGGCCATGGCCAGCAGCGTCAGCTTCCGCCCGCCCCACACGATCTGGCGGCGCGAACCGCGCAGCGAGATGACCTCGCCCTTCGGCCCGGAAATCGTCACCGACATATTGTCGTCGGCGCCGCTGCCGCGCAGCACCACCCGGGCATGGAAATAGCTCAGCAATTCGCGCCAGCCGGGATGGTCCGGCTGCGGCGAGATCGCGGCGGCCGCGGTGGGGTTGATATAGGCGACCGAATCTTCGGCCGGATCGAACACCACGATCACCGCGGGGATGGCATCGAGCGCGGCATGCAGGCTGGCGCGGGTCACGGCCTCCGCCTCCCGCGCCTCGACGGCGATCTGCAGATTGCGCCGGTCGCGGACGGAGCGGGCCACCAACACCCCGACGAGGGTCATGCCGCAGAGAAAAATCAGCGCCAGCGGCACGATGGTGGTGTTGGAAGCCAGAACCCGCTCGCGCTCGTAAAGCGCATCGTTATAGGCCACTGAAGCCATCAGCAGCTTCTGCAGCAGGGTGCCCAGCGGCGCCAGATCGAGATCCCATTGCCGCAGCCGCGTGGAGGTTGCCGGGCTGTCCGGCACCAGTGCGTCGGTCTCGTCCAGCATGGCGGAGACGCGGTTGCTGAAACCGCGGATGGTGGCCGCGTGCGCCTCCATGTCCGGCAGCATGCGGCCTTCCTGCGACTGGTAGAGCAGTGGCAGGCGCGAGGCGAGAATCTCCAGCCGCAGTTCCATTTCCCGCAACTGGTCCGGCGCGGGATCGCGCGCGGCGACTTCCAGGGCGAAATGGGTCTGCATGTATTCGATGCGCGCCTGATAGGCGACCCAGCCGGAGGTGCGGATGGTAACGGCGAGCAGCGCCTGCTGCCGGCTCTGGGCGAGATAGAGCATCGCCGTGCCGGCGAACAGACCGACCAGCGTGGCGACCAGAACGATCGCCATCAGGTTCCGTCCGAACAAAGGCACCTTAAGCCGCAATGAACGCAATCCGCCTGATCTGCCAGACCATTCTGGCATGGTAAATCTGCTGGTCGAGTTCCGGCATCTGCGACAGCGGATAGATCAGCCAGAACGGCCCCCTATCACGGACGCGCAGCGTCCTGCCATCGATGCGTGTCGATAGCACGATGCCATATTGTGTCCAGTCCGTGGCAGGCACATGGGCTGAATAATCGTTCAGCGCCTCGATTTCGGCCGCCGAGGCCGCGCCGCCCAGCGCGGCCAGCGTGGAGAGCAGCGGGCCGGTGAAGGTCTGCGGCTCCGTCGTCCACGGCGTCTGCGTCGTCAGGCTGGCCTGCGGCAGCCGGTCCAGATCGGCAAGGCTGAGCGTGCGCGTATCCAGAACCTGCCCGCCGGCCGTCTGCCACGTCACCGCGAGGCTCGCTTCCGCCGCGCGCGCCGGGCGCCCCGACAGCATCAGCGCCGAAAACGCCACAAGCCCGCACGCCTGCCGGCGGCTGACGGCCCGTCCGACAACGGACATCGCCTCACCTCTCCCCGTCCCGCGCCGTGGAATGCCGCTCAGCATCCGCGCGCCCACGGCACTTTATTGGAAAGCCGACAGAAAGGACATCGGCGAGGGGCGGCGTCCGGCGCTCCCGCACAGTATTCTGCGGAACATCTCCGACCAGCCGGAAGGCGATCGGTCGTGCAATCCGATTGACTTTGCCGCCTCGCGGCGCCAAAGCCGGACCTGCATCTGCTCTTCTGCGATCTGCACGGGCCGGCTTCTCGCCGGCCGGCGAAAAGGCTGGCGGCAAGCGCCGGCAGGGAGGCCCCGCTTGTCCGGCACGACGCTCCAGACCCCGCCCGGCACCGCCGCCGTCCGCCGGCGCCGCGACCTCGGCTGGATGCTGGCACTGGCCTTTCTGGCGGCAGCGGCCGTTACTCCGATCATCGCCCTCGTCTGGCTGGCGGCGCAGCCTTCCGGCGATGTCTGGTCCCATCTGGTCGCCAGCGTCCTGCCGCGCGCCATCGGCACCACCGCCTTCGTGATGGCCGGCATCGGGCTCTTTACCGGCCTCATCGGCGTGGGCGCGGCGTGGGCGGTGACGATGTACCGCTTTCCCGGCAGCCGCATGCTGGACTGGGCGCTCCTGCTGCCGCTGGCGGTGCCGACCTATATCGTCGCCTTCGCGGCGGTCGAGGTGTTCGACTATTCCGGCCCGGCGCAATCGGCCCTGCGCGCGCTGACGGGCCTGAGCGGGCGGGTGCTGCCGGACATCCGCTCGTCTGGCGGCGCCATCGTCGTCATGAGCCTCGTGCTCTACCCGTATGTCTATCTCAGCGCGCGGGCGAGCTTCCTGATGCAATCCGCCGCCGCGCTGGAGGTTGCCCGCACGCTGGGGGCCGGACCGGTCCGGCTGTTTTTCGCCATCGCCCTGCCGCTGGCCCGCCCGGCGGTCGCCGTGGGCATCTCGCTGGCGCTGATGGAAACCGTCAACGATATCGGCGCGGTGCAATATCTCGGCGTGCGCACGCTGACGGTTGCCGTCTATGACACATGGCTCAATCGCGGCTCCCTGCCCGGCGCCGCGCAGATCGCGGTGACGATGCTGGCCGCGATGTTCGCGCTGGTCGCCGTGGAACGCATCGCGCGGCGTCGCCAGCGCTTCCATGCCGGCATCCGCAACGCCACGGTGCAGCCGCGCACGCTGTCGCGCGGACGCGGCCTGGTCGTTGCCGGGCTGTGCTCGCTGCCGGTGCTGCTGGGCTTCGTGCTGCCGGCGGCCGTGCTGGCGCGTGCCGCCCTGCGCCGGCTCGATCAGGCGTCGGATCCGGCACTGGCCGCGGCGGCGCTGCATTCGGTCGGACTTGCCGCCGTTGCCGGCATCCTGACGGTTGCCGCCGGCGGTGCCGTTGCCTATGCGCTGCGCCTGCGGCCCGGGCGCACGGTGCGCCTTGCCGCCGCCATCGCCTCGCTCGGCTATGCGATCCCCGGCACGGTGCTGGCGGTCGGCATCCTGATGCCGCTGAGCGGGCTCGATGCCGCCCTTGCACGCCTGATGCGCGACCAGTTCGGCCTCGCCACCGGCCTGATGATCGGCGGTTCCGGCGCCGGCCTCGTCTATGCCTATTGCGTGCGCTTTCTCGCCGTCTCCGCCGGCACGCTCGAAACCGGCCTTGGCCGGCTCTCGCCGCACCTCGACATGGCGGCGCGCACCCTCGGCCGCTCGGCCGGCGGCGTGTTGCGCGATGTGCTGACCCCTATGCTGCGGCCATCGCTCGCCACCGCCGGTCTTATCGTGTTCGTGGAAGCGATGAAGGAGCTTCCGGCAACCGTGCTGCTGAGGCCGTTCAATTTCGAGACGCTGGCCACCGTCGTCTTCAATGCCGCCTCGCAGGAGCGCTTCGAGAACGGCGCCCTCGCCGCGCTCGCCATCGTGGCGGCGGGCCTCATTCCCGTCATCGTGCTGGCGCGCGCCAGCGCCGGCAGCCGGCCCGCGCCGGTCCGGACCGACGCGCCGGCAGCCTCGGCCACCCTGCAGCCGGGCAATGCGGGGTGACGCTTGGGCAGCCGACGGGCTGCAAAGTCCAATTCTCGCCACGGCCTGCCACTAGGAATGTTGTTCACAGACGCGACCGATATAGCGTCGCTGCGTCTGTTCCATTCCGCTTCAGGCGACTCTAAACCGGGTGTCGACACTCCTGCGGCTGTCGTCGCGACGAAAAAGCTGGCTCCATGGCAGATACGACCTTCTCTTCCCGCGGTCATATGGCGAGTTACCGCTGCAGCGAGTGCGGAGAGTTGCTGTATACCGCAGCCCGCCGATGCCCGCATTGCGGTGCGACCGACTGTTCCGTACCGCTTCCTGCGCGTACCGCGCCGGCACGCGAGCCGGTCTTGACGGAAGAGACGTCGTCCTCCGGCCCGGTCCGGCCCGATATCCCGGCGCCCCAGCCGGCTGCGGAACCACGCGTCCTGCGCCATAATATTCCGACTGAACCGCCCCGGATCGCCGCATCCGCGCCGCCGCTGGAGCCGCGCCCCATTCCGCCGGAACACCGGCGTTTCGCCCGTCCCGGAGCCGAGCCGACGACCGAGCCGCGCCTGTTTCCGGCAGCCCCCGTCGTCCACGCCGACCCCATTGCAACGGACAGCGCCCTCGGCGATGTCGCGCCTGCACCGGTGGCCGCGCCATCGGCAGCAGCGAGCGGTGCGCCGCGCCTGCCGACGGCCGCCTCTCTCGATGCGTTGCAGCGGCACATGGGACGATCGGTGGAGGACTTCAGCAGCCCCGCGGGCGGGATCGCGCCAGTCATCGCGGAGGCCGATCGTGCTGTTGGCCGGCGCCGGCGCGGTCTCGGCGGCACGCTGCTTGTCGGCACGCTCGGCATTTCCGCCCTCGTCGGCGGCTGGTTATGGCTGACTGGCAAGCCTGCGGTTCACGCGGTGAGCGTTTCCAGCGGCGACAGCTGGCAGACGGTCGATATCGGCGGGGTGCTGGGCAAGGGCGGTCAGGCGGTCATCAGCGCGGATGCGCCGTTCCGCGTGCGGGTTGACGGCAAGGTCTATTCGATCACGGAAGCTGAGGGTGTTGTTCTGCCGCTTTCCGGTTCATCGCGGGTTGAGGTACGCGCGATCGGTCGTGAGGCATCGATCACGGTCAGCCCGGTTCGGTGATGACCGGTTACGCTGTTTGGAACGGGTATATCCCCGCTGTTTGGAGCGGTGTGAGTGTTGTTTTGGCTGTTTGCTTTGGTTGCGGGGACAGGATTTGAACCTGTGACCTTCAGGTTATGAGCCTGACG
>NZ_DAISHT010000125.1:0-10063 GCF_036822375.1 Pseudoxanthobacter sp.
TCCGAACGATTGGCAACGAGAAGGCGGCGAATCTTTCTGGTTTGCACGCGGAACTTCCTCTCGAATCGATCTTCCGCCGGGTCCGCACCGCAAGGCGGCCCCGACACACAACGCCGGTCGTGCCGCAACATGGGCTCCATGCGCGATTTGACCAAATATATCAAACCCTGCGACGCCGACGGCCCGACCGTGTGCGTACCTCAGGCGCGACGAAAGTTCCATATCTCGCTGCGCTGCACAAGAGACCGCGACGCCGCATGACGGGATAAAGCGGACGGACGGGACGGAATGCCGCTGGCGGTCGCAACCGGTTACCGCATCGCGGCCGGCGCACCGGCGCTGAACCGGCGCGGAAGCCGCAGGGCCGCCCTCAACCGGCACCGGCCGGACGAAAAAGGCCGCAGCGGCCGGCACCGGCTGCGCCGGCGGCAGCCGTCGCCGCTCAGGGCGCGGCAGGGTCCGATGCGCGCTGCGCAACGGTCATCAGAGGTCGCGGCAGCCGGCCGTCAGATCGGCGTCGCAAGCCGGAAGGTATCGCGACCGCCGCCCTTGGCGGCATAAAGGGCGCGGTCCGCCTCGTGCATGGCTGCCGCAATGCCCTGTGCGCCGACTGCGCAAAGGCCGAAGCTCGTCGTAACCGCATAGTCCGGCGGCAGCAGGCGATATCGCTCCCGCTGCAGGGCGCTGCGCAGGGCCTGCACGAAGGCGATGGCCGCCGCCTCGCCCGCGCCCGGCAGCAGCACGGCGAATTCCTCGCCGCCCAGGCGGCCGCACACGCCGGCCGCGCCGGTTCCGGCGCGCAGCAGGCGGCCGAATGCGGCAATCACCTCATCGCCGGCACTGTGGCCGAAGGTGTCGTTGATGGCCTTGAAGCGGTCGAGATCGCAGATCACCAGATGGCCGGCAAAGGCCGGCCGGGCCGCGGCCGCCTCCGCCCGCTCGAAAAACGCCCGGCGCACCGGCAGGCCCGACAGCATGTCGGTCTCAGACCGGGTGAGATGGTCGCGCAGCACTTCCCGCCCGACAACCGCCAGCAGGCTCAGCCCCATCAGCAGCGACAGGATCGCGCCCGCCGTCTGCGAATAGAACGCATAGCGCGACACCGCATAGGACTGCACCGCCGTGCCGGTCGTCATCAGCATCGCCAGATGGGCCTTGAGCAGAAACTGCACGGCGATCGCCGCGAAGACGCCGCCCGTGGCAAGCCCTGCCAGCCCCCGCCCCGGCGCGGCAAGGGCCGAAGCGGCGGCCACGGCGGCGGGCACGGCAAAGGCAAGCTGGTAGCCGACCGCATGAACGAGACTGTCGCGCGCGACAGAATCGAGAACCGCCACCTTGAACGCACACGCCGCCGCCGCAAAAGCCACCAGCGTGCGAAACCGGACCAGGCGGGTGAAATAGCGGCTGACGCCTTCGGCGATCAGCACGAGCGCCACGACGAGGCAGGCGAAGGACAGGAACGAGGCGAGCCGCGGCGGAAACCCGAACCGGGCGGCAATCTCCGCCAGCGCCGTGCCGCTGGCGCACAGAAAGCCGGCGACGAACCACAGCCCGCGCCGCGTCGCCGCCCGCCCGGCAAGCACGACGAAGCAAAGGCCGAAGGCCATGCCGATGGTGATGTTGATTGCGAGCAGAAAGGTCGCGCTGTCCATCAGTGCCGCACAGAAGGCCGTTATTGTCGGTAATATACGCGCTGCCCGGTACCGCGTGGTACTGAAAAAAACTGCGGCCGCGCGCGCTTTCGTCGGCACCGGCTGCGGGCGCGGCAGCGCGGCCCCGCCGGACCGCATCGCGATTCTGTGGATAAGGTTGCAGACCGGCACGGCCGCCCGCGATGGGCGATCCGCAATGCTGCCGGACGGCTTTTTCAAGGCAATGCGCCGGGAATGACGGCCTTTTCGCGGCCGCCGGACGGCAACGCCGCGTCAACGCGGCTCAGGCCCCGGCGCCGGAATCCGCATTCCGCCGCTTGGCGGCCGCCTGCGGCCTCCCTAACATGTCGTTCGTGTGCCGGCGGTCCGGCCGCCGGCGGGGCCGCCCGGGCTGCGCCGACGGCGGTGCTTTCTGCCGTGCCCGACCGTTCTGGACGTGCCCATGCAACACCGCGACCGGTGCCCGAAGCCGGCCGCATGACGAGGCCGGCTGCAAGGCGGCGCCGCCTCTGCCCTGTGCGCGGGCGGGGCCGCACAAGCCGGATGTCGGTCGGCTGCCTATCGGAACGACCGCCCCGCGGGCGCCACGGCAGCACAACGCCGGCGCAATCCGGCCGGGCGCGGCACAACAAACCTTTGAGGAGCATTGGAATGCGTTTGCGAACTCTGGCCGGCCTTCTGGCCTTCTCCACCTGTCTCGCCGTCTCGCAGGCCGCGTCCGCCAAGACGCTGGTCTACTGCTCCGAGGGCAGCCCCGAGGGCTGGAACCCGGCGTTCTACACCTCCGGCACCACCTTCGATGCGGTCAGCCGCACGATGTTCAACCGCCTCGTGGAGTTCAAGCACGGCTCCACCGAGATCGAACCCGGTCTGGCGGAATCGTGGGAAGTTTCCCCCGATGGCAAGGAATACACCTTCCACCTGCGCAAGGGCGTGAAGTTTCAGGGCAACGACAAGTTCACGCCCACCCGCGACATGAACGCGGATGACGTGATCTTTACGTTCGATCGCCAGTGGAAGAAGGACAATCCCTACCACGCCGTCAGCAACGGCTCGTATGAATATTTCGAAGCGATGTCGATGCCGTCGCTGCTGAAGTCCATCGACAAGGTCGACGACTACACGGTTAAATTCGTCCTCAACACGCCGAACGCGCCGATGATCGCTAATCTCGGCATGGATTTCGCCTCCATCGTGTCGAAGGAATATGCCGACGCGATGCTGAAGGCCGGCACGCCCGAAGCGTTCGACCAGAATCCGGTCGGCACCGGCCCGTTCCAGCTGGTCAACTACCAGAAGGATGCCGTGATCCGCTATAAGGCGTTTCCGGATTACTGGGCCGGCGCGCGCCCGATCGATACGCTGATCTTCGCCATCACGCCGGATGCCTCCATCCGTGCCGAGAAGCTGAAGGCCGGCGAATGCAATGTCATTCCCTACCCCAACCCGGCCGACATCGCGGGCCTGAAGCAGAACGCCGACCTGAACGTGATGCAGCAGGAAGGCCTGAACATCGGCTACCTCGCCTACAACACGCTGCAGAAGCCGTTCGACGACCCGCGCGTGCGCCGCGCCCTGAACATGGCGATGGACAAGGATGCCATCGTGGAAGCGGTGTTCCAGGGCACCGGCACGGTGGCCAAGAACCCGATCCCGCCGACGATGTGGTCCTACAACAACGCGGTGAAGGACGACCCGTATGATCCGGCAGCGGCGAAGAAGCTGCTTGAGGAAGCCGGCGTCAAGGATCTGACCATGAAGATCTGGG
This sequence comes from Pseudoxanthobacter sp., assembly GCF_036822375.1. NCBI lineage: Bacteria > Pseudomonadati > Pseudomonadota > Alphaproteobacteria > Hyphomicrobiales > Segnochrobactraceae > Pseudoxanthobacter > Pseudoxanthobacter sp. Next base: position 3,421 of record NZ_DAISHT010000125.1, read on the forward strand.
CGATGCCGGTGCAGCGCCCCTACAACCCCAATGCCCGCCGCATGGCGGAAATGATTCAGGCCGATTTCGCCAAGGTGGGCGTCAAGGCCGAGATCGTCTCCTATGAATGGGGCGAATACCTGAAGCGCTCCGGCGACAAGGACCACGACGGCGCCATCCTGCTCGGCTGGACCGGCGACAACGGCGACCCGGACAACTTCCTCGGCGTGCTGCTGTCGTGCGACGGCGTGGGCACCTCCAACAACGTGGCGGAGTTCTGCTACAAGCCGTTCGAAGAGCTGATCGTGAAGGCGCGCACCCTGCCCGATCAGGCCGAACGCGCCAAGCTCTACGAGCAGGCGCAGGTGATCTTCAAGGAGCAGGCCCCGTGGGCGACCATGGCCCATTCCACGGTGACCGTGCCGACCACCAGGAACGTGATCGGCTACAAGATCGACCCGCTCGGCATTCACCGCTTCGACGGCACCGACATTCAGGACTGAGCCCGCATCAGGACTGAGCCCGCAAGAGTGAGCCCGCGCCCCCGCAAGGGGGCCGGCATCCTGTCAGCGGCTGTCCCGGCTTTGGCGCCGGGGCAGCCGGCCCGGCGCAAAAGCCGGGGCACCGTGCGGCACGGTCCGCCGCAGGCCTCCGTGGGCAGCCTCACGACAGCCTCACACGCGACAGCCTGACAGAAGGCACCCGGGAACCGACCATCGGGCGGGAGACTGCAAGCCATGCTGCGATTTCTGACCAAGCGCCTCGCCGTGCTGATCCCGACTTTCATCGGGGTCACGCTGGTGGCGTTTCTGTTCATCCGCCTGCTGCCGGGCGATCCGGTGATCGTGATGGCGGGCGAGCACGGCATCTCGCCGGAACGCCATGCCGAGCTGATGGCCCGCTTCGGTTTCGACAAGCCGGTGTGGGACCAGTACGCCGTCTTCCTGTGGAACGTGCTGCACGGCGACCTTGGCGTTTCCATCGTCTCCAAGGCGCCGGTGCTGTCGGAATTCATGACGCTGTTTCCCGCCACGCTGGAACTGGCCTTCTGCGCCATGGTGTTCGCGATCGCGGTCGGCATTCCCGCCGGCGTGATTGCCGCCGTGCGGCGCGGTTCGGTGTTCGACCACTCGGTCATGGGCACGGCGCTGGTCGGTTATTCCATGCCGATCTTCTGGTGGGGCCTGCTGCTGATCATCCTGTTTTCCGGCATCCTCAAATGGACGCCGGTCTCGGGCCGCATCTCGCTCATGTATTATTTTCCGACCCCGACCGGCTTCATGCTGATCGACAGCCTGCTTTCCGGCGAGAAGGGCGCGTTCCGCTCCGCGCTGTCGCACCTGATCCTGCCGGCCATCGTGCTCGGCACCATTCCGCTCGCCGTCATCGCGCGCCAGACGCGCTCGGCCATGCTGGAGGTGCTGGGCGAGGACTACGTGCGCACCGCCCGCGCCAAGGGTCTGTCGCCGCTGCGGGTCATCGGCCTGCATGCGCTGCGCAACGCCATGATCCCGGTCATCACCACCATCGGCCTGCAGATGGGCATGCTGATGGCCGGCGCCATCCTGACGGAAACGATCTTCTCGTGGCCGGGTGTCGGCAAGTGGATGGTGGATTCGGTGTTCCGCCGCGACTATCCCGCGGTTCAGGGCGGACTGCTGCTGATCGCGGCCATCATCATGATCGTCAACCTGCTGGTGGATGTGGCCTACGGCCTCGTCAACCCGCGCATCCGCCACTGACGGGGACCGGTCTCATGAGCGATACCACCGTCTCTTCCGGCCGCGGCGCCCACCCGCTGATGACCACGCTGGGCGAGGTCTGGGCCTCGTTCTCGGAAAACCGCGGCGCGGTCGCCGGCCTCGCGGTGTTCGTGGCCCTCATCCTGGTGGCCATCTTCGCCCCGCTCATCGCCCCCTGGCCGCCGGACCTGCAGAACCGCGAGGCCCTGCTGCTGCCCCCGGCGTGGGTGGAAGGCGGCAAGGCCGCCTACCTGCTCGGCACCGACGCCGTCGGGCGCGACATGCTTTCCCGCCTCATCTACGGCGCGCGCTACTCGCTGTTCATCGGCCTCGTCGTGGTCTCGCTGTCGCTGGTTTCCGGCGTGGCGCTGGGGCTGATCGCCGGCTTCGTCGGCGGCTGGGTCGATATCGTGATCATGCGCATCATGGATGTCATCCTCGCCTTTCCCTCGCTGCTGCTGGCGCTGGTGCTGGTGGCCATTCTGGGGCCGGGGCTGGATAACGCCATGATCGCCATCGCGCTGGTGCTGCAGCCGCATTTCGTCCGCCTCACCCGCGGCTCGGTGCTGGCGGAGCGCGAGCGCGATTATGTGACGGCGGTCAGAACCGCCGGCGGCGGACCGCTGCGCATCATGGTGCGGACCATTCTGCCCAACTGCGTCGCGCCGCTGATCGTGCAGGCGACGCTGTCGTTCTCCAACGCCATTCTCGAGGCGGCGGCGCTGGGCTTCCTCGGCATGGGCGCCCAGCCCCCCACCCCGGAATGGGGCACCATGCTGGCGGAAGCGCGCGAGTTCATTCTGCGCGCGTGGTGGGTGGTCACCTTCCCCGGCCTTGCCATTCTCATCACCGTGCTGGCCATCAACCTGATGGGCGACGGCCTGCGCGATGCCCTCGACCCCAAGCTGAAGCGGGGCTGACGATGGTGAACAGAGCGCACGATTCCGCCCGCCGCACGGTGCTGGAGATCGAAGACCTGACGGTGGAATTCGCCACCCGCTCGGGCCCGTTCCGCGCCGTGGACCGCATCTCCCTCGACGTGCCGATGGGCGAGGTCACGGCCATCGTCGGCGAATCCGGCTCCGGCAAGTCGGTCGCCATGCTGGCGGTGATGGGCCTGCTGCCGCCCACCGCCACCATCACCGCCCGCCGCATGATGTTCGACGGCCGCGACCTGAAGACCATGGCCGCGCGCGAACGGCGCCGCATCGTCGGCCATGAGATGGCGATGATCTTTCAGGAGCCGATGTCGAGCCTGAACCCGTGCTTCACGATCGGCTTCCAGATCGGCGAGGTTCTGAAGACGCACCTCCGGCTCGACCGGCGCCGCCGCCACGCCCGCGCGGTGGAACTGCTGGATCTCGTCGGCATCCCGGACCCGGAGCGGCGCCTCACCGCCTTTCCGCACCAGATGTCGGGCGGCATGAGCCAGCGCGTGATGATCGCCATGGCGCTTGCCGCCAGCCCCAAGCTGCTGATCGCCGACGAGCCGACGACCGCACTGGACGTGACCATTCAGGCCCAGATCCTCGATCTCCTGACCCGCATTCAGGCCGAGACCGGCATGGCGCTGGTGCTGATCACCCACGACATGGGCGTGGTGGCGGAAACCGCCCATCAGGTGGTGGTGCAATATGCCGGCCAGCAGGTGGAGCGGGCAACGACCGCCAGCCTGTTCCGCGATCCGCACCACCCCTACACCGCCGCCCTTCTCGATGCGCTGCCGGAGCGGGCGACCGAGCGGCGCCTGCCGGCGATCCCCGGCGTGGTGCCGGGCGCCTTCGACCGGCCGCCCGGCTGCCTGTTCGAGCCGCGCTGCCGCTTCTCGCAGCCGCTGTGCCGGCTGAAGGAGCCCGACCGCGCCGCCGCCAGCCTCGGCTATGCCCGCTGCCATTTTCCGCTCGTCGGCGGCCGGCCCACCTTTCCCGCCGAGCAGCAGGGAGTTCCGGCATGAGCGCGCCGCTGATCGAGGCCGGCAACCTTGCCCGCACCTATGAGGTGGCGCGCGGCGCCTTCCGCAAACCGGGCATCGTGCACGCGCTGGCCGATGTGAGCTTCACCCTTTCCGCCGGCCAGACGCTGGCGGTGGTGGGCGAATCCGGGTCCGGCAAGTCCACCCTCGCCCGCCTCATCACCATGATCGAGCGGCCGACCGCCGGCACTCTGAAGATCGACGGCATCGACGTGATGCATGCCGGCGCCGCGGCGCTGAAGAAGCTGCGCCGCGACGTGCAGATCGTGTTCCAGAACCCCTACGGTTCGCTCAATCCGCGCCAGACCATCGCGACCCAGATCGCCGAGCCGCTGGAGATCAACACCGCCATGAGCGCCGCCGACCGGCGCGCCGAGGCGGTGGCCATGCTGGAGAAGGTGGGGCTGCGGCCGGAGCACGCCGACCGCTTTCCGCACATGTTTTCCGGCGGCCAGCGCCAGCGCATCGCCATCGCCCGGGCGGTCATCCTGAAGCCGCGCATTCTGGTGCTCGACGAGCCGGTTTCCGCGCTGGACGTGTCGGTGCGCGCGCAGGTGCTGAACCTGCTGGCCGACCTGCAGGACGAGCTGGGCCTCGCCTATCTGTTCGTCAGCCACGACCTGTCGGTGGTGCGCCACATCGCCGACGACGTGCTGGTGATGTATCTCGGCCGCGCGGTGGAACAGGGCAACAGCGAGACCATCTTCAGCGCGCCGAAGCACCCCTATACCGAGGCCCTGCTTTCTGCCACGCCCTCGGCCGATCCCGACCGGGCGCGCAACCGCATCGTGCTCAGGGGCGAGCTGCCCTCGCCGTTCGCCCCGCCGCCGGGCTGCGCCTTCAACCCGCGCTGCTGGCGGCGCATCGGGCGGTGCGAGAACGAACGGCCGGCGGCGAAGGAAATCGCCGGCCGGCAGGTCGCCTGCTGGGTGGCGGAGGCTGAGGCGGCCGAGGCGGCCGTCTAAAGCCGGCCGGCCGCCCCTTCGGTCAGGCGGCGTCATTCAGGCGGCAATTTCCGCCTGTTCGCGCGCCAGCCGGGCCAGTTGCACCAGCGCCGGCCGCAGGCTGCCGGGTTCGGTCGCAGGTGCCGGGAAATCCACCCGGACGGCGCGGATGCGGTCTTCCGTCATCAGGTCGATGCCGCACGGGTCGATGCCGGTGGCGATCCACGCGCCCGGCTCCGCCCCCGCCAGCACCGTGGCATAGAGCGCCAGCGCATCGCGGTGGTCGGCGTTCATGTGCGCGACCGCGCCTTCCTCGCCGGCCACGAACAGGTTGCCGAGGGCCGGGTCAATCAGCACGTCGGCGGCTTCCAGCGCATGAATGCGGCCGAAGCCGCCGACAAGGTGCGCGGTCTGCACGTCGAGTTGCCAGAAGGCGAAATCCGGAAAAGCGGCATAGCCTTCGGCGGAGGGATGGCGGGCGAGGAAGCGCCGGCGGGCGAGCGGCGCGGCCTCCCCGGAAACCGGTCGCAGCCGGCCGCTGAGGGTGACGCGCGCACCCGCCAGCGGATCGGCAATGGCCCCGTCGGTGACCAGAAGCGAGGCCCGGGCGTCGGCCTCGGCGTTGCGCGTGTGCAACGCCAGACGGGAAATCAGCACCAGCGGCGTGCCGTCGGGCATCGTTGCGACCGAGACAAGCGAGGCGAACGGCGTGCCATCACCGGTCGCAAGCGTGCCGAGGCTGCCGAGGCGTGCGCTGCGCACCAGCGCCCGCGCGGCGACATCCGGGATAAAAGGTTTGTCTGCCATCGTTTTTCTGTCCTCTCCGGCCGGCTTTGGCTGCGCGCCCGATGCCGCTAACGCTCCTGCGAAGCACTAGCACATAAAACGGAGCCAACGGCAAGATTGCGGCGGTGCGCTGACATGGCCCGCCCGACATGGCTTCGCGCCGGGGCCGAATCGTCCCACTCTGGCAGGAATCCTGCTTTGGTGCAGGCCGTTTGCGGTGTTTCGCCGGCTGTGGCACCGTCCGCGCAGGCCCGGCACCGCCCCGTTGCGGCCGGTCGGCGGCGGCAGGAACCGAAATAACCCGGCTCTCAGGCCCGGCGGACTTTCCGCCAGCCGTCTGAGCCCGGCGCGGCCGGCCCGGGTCAGGCCGGCGCGCTGCGACGCAGAGGACCGAAAGGCAAGCGCCATGACGAACAAGGCCTTGGATGAGGAGCAGATCCGCGCCATCGCGCATGCGATCTGGATTGAGGAAGGCTGCCCGGACGGCCGCTCGCAGGAGCACTGGGACCTTGCCGTGGCCCGCTGGAGCACGATGAGCGTCACGGTCCCGGAGACCGGGCCGGAGGTGGCCGATCCGGCCCCGGCCATCGCGGCGCCGGCTGCCGAAGCCCCTGCTGCCGAAGCCCCCGTTGCTGAAGCCCCTGCCGCTGCCGCCCCCGTTGCCGAAGCGCCGGCGCCCGAGGCGAAGCCGGCCGCCAAGCCGCGCGCCCGCGCCGCCGCCAGACCGAAGGACGAGGCCCCGGCCGCCGAAGCCCCGGCGGCCGCTGAAAAACCCGCCCGCGCCCCCGCGCGCAAGAAGGCCGCGACGGCCGAAGCCGCACCGGCAAAGGCCGACGCGCCGAAGCCGAAGGCGCCCGCCCGCAAGGGCCCTGCCAGACCGGCCGGCAAGGCCTGACCCTTCACCGTTGCGACCGTGCGGGGCCGGACCAGCCGGCCCCGCGCAGGCAGCATGGCGACGCCCGGCGACCGTGCCCGCATATCGCAGCGCGGCAGTCGTCGCCGTTGCCACCGGCCACGGGCACGACCCGCACCGGCACCCCGGCCGGGGCCACCCGCCCCGGAGCGGGTAAATCCGGCCCGGCAGGCGTTCGGGCGATAAGACTTCAGCCGGCACAGCTTCGGCCGGGGAAACGACATCCGGCAGGACTTTTGACTGGCAGGACTTTTAACGGGCAAACCTCTGAACTCCGGCAAGCCTCTGGACTCTGGCAAGCCTCTGG
>NZ_DAISHT010000126.1:0-10052 GCF_036822375.1 Pseudoxanthobacter sp.
CTCACGGCCACAGGACGGCCGGCGGCATGGAGGACAGGATGGCCTCCACATTGCCGCCGGTCTTCAGGCCGAACAGCGTGCCGCGGTCATAGAGCAGGTTGAACTCCACATAACGGCCGCGGCGGATCATCTGTTCGCGCCGCTCCGTCCGGCTCCACGGGCGGGCGAGGTTGCGCCGCACGATCTGCGGGTAGATGGCCAGAAAGGCCTCGCCCACGGCGCGGGTGAAGGCGAAATCGGCGGCGACATCGCCGCTGTTGAGGTTGTCGTAGAAGATGCCGCCGATGCCGCGCGGCTCGCCGCGGTGCTTCAGGAAGAAGTAGTCGTCGCACCACGCGCGGAAGCGGGCGTAATCCGCGCCGGGGTGGCCCTCGCAGGCCGCCTGCATGGCGGCGTGGAAGGCGATCGTGTCGGGGTCGTCCTGCGTGCGGCGGGCGTCCAGCATCGGCGTCAGGTCGGCTCCGCCGCCAAACCACGACCGGCTCGTCACCACCAGACGGGTGTTCATGTGCACGGTCGGCACATGCGGGCTCCACGGGTGCACGATGAGCGAAATGCCGCTCGCCCAGAACCGCGGATCGGCATCCGCCCCCGGAATCTGACGCCGGAACGCCTCCGAGAACGTGCCGTACACCGTGGAGCAGTGCACCCCGGCCTTCTCGAACACCCGGCCGTGCAGCATGCCCGTCACGCCGCCACCGCCCGCATCGCCGTCCTCGCCGGTGCGTGTCCACGGCTTGCGCACGAAGCGCCCGGCCGGGCCCTCCGCGGCGCCGCCAAGGCCGCCGGCCTCGTCCTCGATTGTTTCCAGCGCATTGTGGATGCGGTCGCGCAGCGCCTCGAACCAGCCCCGTGCGGCGTCCTTCAGGGGGGCGAGAACGGCGGGATCGGTCTGCGGCAGGCCGGCGACGAGAGCATTGCGGATCGCCTGCTCGTCGGCGCTGAGCGTGCCGGCACGGGTCGGGCTCTCGTTCGTTGCATCGCTCATCGGACGGCACTTCCTGCGGTTGTCGCTTGCTGCTCTGGCGGCGGCACCATGGATCAGAAGACCTCCAGAGAAAAGAGCCGGCGCACGGGCCCCTGTGCCGGCGGCGCGGCCGGGCCTTGATTTTTGCCGCCGCTTGCCGGCCAATGCCGGCCGCTGTTGCGATCCGTTCCCGAAAATGGCCCGTCGCGAAAAAGCCCGGCCGGCGGATTATGGCGCAGAGCGACAATTGCGGCCGTGCCGCCCGGCCTCTGCCGGGCCGGGAGGCGTGGGGCCGCCGGAGGACGAACACCATGCTGGAACGGATGCTGCGCTGGTTTGAAGGGCGCATCGATCCCTTCGCGCCGGGCCCCGGCGGGGAGCCGCCGTCCGGGCTGATGGCGTTCTACTGGTATTTCGTCCGGCAGGCCTGGCCGTGGTTTGCGGCGGTGCTGGCGGCGGGTGCCATCGTCGCCCTCATCGAGGTGGCGATGTTCCGCTATGTCGGCTCTATCGTCGACCTGCTCGGCCGCACCACGCCGGAGCGGGTGTGGCAGGAACACGGCCTCACCTTCCTGTGGATGCTGGCCGTGGTGCTGCTCGGCCGGCCGCTGGCCGGCGCCTTCCACGATCTGGTGGTGCGGCAGACCATTCTGGCGCCGTTCACCAATCTGGTGCGCTGGCAGTCGCATCGCCATGTGGTGCAGCAGAGCGTGTCGTTCTTCCAGAACGATTTTGCCGGCCGCATTGCCGCGCGCGTGATGCAGACCGGCACGGCGCTGCGGGCCTCGGTGATCGAAAGTGTCGATGCGCTGTGGTTCGCCGGGCTTTATGCGGCGAGTGCGCTGGTGCTGTTTGCCGATGCCGACCTGTGGCTGGCGCTGCCGCTGGCGCTGTGGGTGGTGGGCTATGTGCTGCTGCTGCGCCATTTCGTGCCGAAGCTGAGGCGGCTGGCGCGCGACCTCTCCGACCGCAACTCGCTGCTGACCGGGCGCATCGTGGATGGCTACACCAACATCATGACGGTGAAGCTGTTTGCCCATGCCGAGCGCGAGGAGGCCTATGTGCGCGGCGCGATGGGCGAGCATGTGGAGGCATTCCGCGCGCAACTGCGCTCCATCACCGCCATGACGACCTCTGTCGCCGTGCTGAACAGCCTGATGCTGGGCGCCACCGGCGCGGTGGCGGTGGTGTTGTGGCAGGCCGGCATCGTCGGCCTCGGCGCCATCGCCTTTGCCACGGGTCTCGCCATCCGCATCGTCAACATGTCCGGCTGGATCATGTGGGAGGTGACGGGCATCTTCGAGAATGTCGGGCAGGTGCAGGAAGGCATGGCCACCATTGCCCGTCCGCTCACCGTCACCGACCGCCCGGCCGCGCCGCCGCTGGCCGTGGAGCGCGGCCTCGTGCGCTTCGAGGACGTGTCGTTCCACTACGGGCGGGCGAGCGGCATCATCGAGCACCTGTCGCTGACGGTGCGGCCCGGCGAGCGCGTCGGCCTCGTCGGCCGCTCCGGGGCGGGTAAGTCGACCCTGATTTCGCTGCTGCTGCGCTTCTACGATGTCGACGGCGGCCGCATCACCATCGACGGGCAGGACGTTTCGGCCGTGACACAGGAGAGCCTGCGCGGGGCCATCGGCGTCGTCACGCAGGATACCTCGCTGCTGCACCGTTCGGTTGCCGACAACATCCGCTATGGCCGCCCGGATGCCGGCGCGGCGGAGATGGAGGCGGCGGCGCGGCGCGCCCACGCCACGGACTTCATTGCCGATCTCAGCGATCCGAAAGGCCGCACCGGGTATGAGGCCCATGTCGGCGAGCGCGGCGTGAAGCTCTCCGGCGGCCAGCGCCAGCGCATCGCCATCGCCCGGGTGCTGCTGAAGGATGCGCCGATCCTGATTCTCGACGAGGCCACCTCCGCGCTCGATTCGGAGGTGGAAGCCGCCATTCAGGACGATCTGGAAACGCTGATGGAGGGCAAGACGGTGATCGCCATCGCCCACCGCCTTTCCACCATCGCCCGCATGGACCGGCTGATCGTGATCGACGACGGCCGCATCGTGGAAGACGGCAGCCACGCGGATCTGATCCGCCGCGGCGGGCTTTATGCGGATCTGTGGAAGCGCCAGTCCGGCGGTTTCATCGCCGACCAGCACGCCGGCGGAGCCGGCGCGGCGGCGCAGTAGCGGTCAGCGCCCCGGCCACAGGCCGGTCTGGCGCAGCGCCTCGCCGGCCACCAGGGCACAGGAGATGGCGACATTGAGCGAGCGCACGCCGGCCACCATGGCGATGCGCACCCGCGCATCGGCCGCTTCGTGCACCGCCTCCGGCACGCCGGCCGATTCGCGGCCGAACAGCAGCGTGTCGGACGGCGCGAAGGCAAAGGCATCGTGGCGCACCGCGCCGCGCGTGGTGAGCAGCACGATGCGGCCGGCCGGGCCGCGGGCGGCCCGGAACGCGGCCCACGATTCGTGCACTTCAAGGGCGGCGCGGGCCAGATAATCCATCCCGGCGCGCCGCAGGGCACGGTCGGAAAGGTCGAACCCGGCCGGGCCGATGACATCGACACCAAGGCCGAGGCAGGCGGCGGTGCGCAGAATGGTGCCGGTGTTCTGCGGAATGTCGGGCTGGTAAAGGGCGATGCGCATCGGGACGGGTCCGGCCGGTGACGAAGACGGGGTGGCCGGCAGGAGGCGCATGGCGGCGACATCCGTCAACCCCGTGCGCGGCCTGTGGCGGGGCGGCGCGGCGGTGTGGCGGCTGGACAAGCCGGCGGGCGGGTGCCACCAATCCGCTTCGGGCAGCCCTGCCGGCTGCGGCCGGGCGTGTCTTCGGGGGCCGGGCGTGTCTTCGAGGCGCGCGAAGAACGGCACCGCGCCGGCAACGGGTGCCCGGATGGTGAAATCTGCCGGTGAAATCCGCCGGTCGGTCCGGCCGGCCGGTTCTGCCGGCGGATCTGAAAGCAGCTTCTTGGGAAACAGGCCTTTGGCGACACCGGCAGACCCCCCGTCCGCAGAAAAGCCGACCCGGCGCGACTTCCTGTTCGTGGCCACCGGCACGTTCGCGGCCGTTGGCGGGGCGTTTGCGCTGTGGCCGCTGGTCGACCAGATGAACCCCGATGCCGGCGCGATGGCGCTGGCGACCACCGAAGTCGATGTCGGCGCGGTGGAGGAGGGGCAGTCGGTGGTGGTGAAGTGGCGCGGCCGGCCTGTGGTGGTGCGCCGCCGCACGGCCGCGGAACTGGCGGCGGCCGACGAAACGCCCCTTGCCGACCTCATCGACCCGCTGGCGCGCAACGCCAATCTGCCGCCCGATGCCCCGGCGACCGATGCCAACCGCGCGGCGCCTGCCGGTGGCAACTGGCTGGTGATGGTGCAGGTGTGCACGCATCTCGGCTGCATTCCGCTGGGCCAGCACGGCGACTATGGCGGCTGGTTCTGCCCCTGCCACGGCTCCGTTTATGACACCGCCGGCCGCGTGCGCGTGGGACCGGCGCCGGAAAACATGGCCGTGCCGCCCTATCGCTTCGTCAAACCCACCCTTCTTTCCATCGGTTGAGCAGGGCCGGCATGGCAGACCCCTCCCGTTACACGCCGTCCACCGGCTTTGCCCGCTGGCTCGATGCCCGCCTGCCGCTGCCGCGTTTCGCGCACGACCAGCTCAGCTTCCCGACGCCGCGCAATCTCAACTATTACTGGACGTTCGGCGGCATTCTCTCGTTCATGCTGGTGGCGCAGATCGTCACCGGTGTGGCGCTCGTCATGCACTACACGCCCGACGCCGGCCTGGCCTTCGACAGCGTCGAAACCATCATGCGCGATGTGAACTATGGCTGGCTGATCCGCTACCTGCACGCCAACGGCGCCTCGATGTTCTTCATCGCCGGCTACATCCACATTCTCCGCGGGCTCTATTACGGCTCCTACAAGGCGCCGCGCGAGGTGGTGTGGCTTCTCGGCATGATGCTGTTTCTGCTGATGATGGCGACGGCCTTCATGGGCTATGTGCTGCCGTGGGGGCAGATGTCGTTCTGGGGGGCGACCGTCATCACCAGCCTGTTCGGGGCCATTCCCGTGATCGGCGATCAGGTGGTGACGTGGCTGTGGGGCGGTTATTCGGTCGACGACGCCACACTCGGCCGCTTCTTCGCGCTGCACTATCTGCTGCCGTTCGTGATCTGTGCCGTTGTCGGGCTGCACGTGTGGGCGCTGCACACGGTCGGTAACAACAACCCCAGCGGTATAGAGGTGCGCAGCGGGCAGGATACGCTGCCGTTCCATCCCTATTACAGCATCCGGGATGCGCTCGCGATTGCCGTCTTCCTGCTGGTCTACGGATGGTTCGTATTCTACATTCCGAACTATCTCGGCCATCCCGACAATTACATTCCCGCAAACCCGATGGTGACGCCGCCGCACATCGTGCCGGAATGGTATTTCCTGCCGTTCTACGCCATCCTGCGTGCCGTGCCGTCGGAGATCGGGGGCATTCTGGCGCTGGCGGGCTCTGTGGCCGTGCTGTTCGCGCTGCCCTGGCTCGATCGCTCGCCGGTGCGCTCGGCCCGCTTCCGGCCGCTCTACCGTCTGTTCTTCTGGCTGCTGGTGGCCGATGTGCTGCTGCTCGGCTGGCTCGGCTCCCGGCCGCCGGAAGGCGGCTATGTGGCGGCCGCCCGGCTGGCGGCGGCGTGGTATTTCCTGCACTTCCTCGTCATCGTGCCGCTGCTGGCCCGCATCGAAAAACCGCGCCCGCTGCCGGCATCCATCGCGGTGGCGGTGCTGCCGCCGGCCGGGGAGGGCGGGGCATCATGAAACGGCTGGTCGTTGCCGCGGCGGCGCTGCTTGCCGCCCATGGTCTGGCGTTGCCGGCCCGCGCCGGGGAACCGGCGGTGGCGCGGCAGGCGTGGTCGTTCGCCGGCCCGTTCGGCCAGTACGATCCCGCCCAGCTTCGCCGCGGGCTGACGGTTTACCGCGAGGTCTGCGCCACTTGCCACGGTCTCGGGCAGGTGGCGTTCCGCACCCTGTCGCAACCCGGCGGGCCGGGGCTGACGACAGACGAGATGCGCGCCCTTGCCGCCGGTTTCGAGGTGCCCGACGGCGTCGATGCCGAAGGCATGCCGCGCCGCAGGCCGGGCCGGCCGGCGGATTTCTTTCCCGCGCCGTTCCCCACGCCTGCCGCGGCGGCCGCCGCCAACAACGGCATTGCCCCGCCGGACCTGTCGCTGATGGCCAAGGCCCGCGCCGTGCCGGCCGGGCTGCCCCGGCTGCTGAGCGATATCGTCACCCAGTATCAGGAAGCCGGGCCGGACTACATTTTCGGCTACCTCACCGGCTATGCCGATCCGCCGGAAGGCGTGGAGCCGCCGCCCGGCACGTTCTACAACCCCCACTTCATCTCCGGGCCGTTCACGGCCATGCCGCCGGCGCTGTTCGACGACATTGCGGACTATGGCGACGGCACGCCGCAGACGGCCGATCAGTATGCCCGCGATGTCTCCGCCTTCCTGATGTGGGCGGCCGAACCGACGCTGGACGCCCGCAAGAAGCTCGGCTTCATGGCCATGGTGTTTCTGGCGGTGCTGGCGGTGCTGCTGTTGTTCGTCAGGAAAGCGATCTGGAGCCGGGCGGGGCAATAAGCGGCGTCACACCCCCGCCGCTGCGGTCTGCTCGCGGGCGGCAAACGCCGCGCGGGCACGGCGGATCTCGTCGCGGTGCGTCTCCGCCCAGATCCACACGCCGCAGAACGCTGCCCCGAGGCTCTCGCCCAGCGGCGTCAGGGCATAATCGACCCGCGGCGGGATGACCGGATGCACGGTGCGCATCACCAGTCCGTCCTGCTCCATCTGCCGCAGCGTCTGGGTCAGCATCTTCTGGCTGATGCGGCCGACGGCCCGGCCCACCTGCGTGAAGCGCAGCGTGCCGCGCTCGTGCAGCACGTCGAGGATCAGCATCGTCCACTTATCGGCGACCTTGGCGATGATGTCGCGCACCAGCGCCTCGATTTCCGGATCGGTCTGCTGCGGGATCGGCTCCCGCAGACGGCTCTCGATGGTCGGGTCGGCCGGTGCCCTGTGCATGGGTCACTCTCCATCCGGTGCGTATAATTCTTTTCGGTGCCTTCTTTCGTCTGGAAACTATCGCGCTTAACTCGTGCGAACGCAATGAGGAGGCGACTGCCATGAAGATGACAGGCAACACCATTCTGCTGACCGGCGGCGGATCGGGCATCGGCGAGGCGCTGGCCCACCGCTTTCACGATCTCGGCAATACCGTGATCATTGCCGGGCGCCGGCTGAGAGCGCTGGAAATCGCGTGCGCGGGCCGTCGCAACATGCACGCCGTGCCGCTCGATATCGGCGATGCCGGCGACATCGCGGCCTTTGCAAAGAAGATCGTGGCCGACTTCCCGGCCCTCAACGTGCTCGTCAACAACGCCGGCATCATGCGTGTGGAAGAGCTGGACCGCGCCCGCGATCTGGCGGATGCCGAGGCGACCGTCGTCACCAATCTGCTCGGCCCGATCCGCCTCACGGATGCGCTGGTCGGCCACCTGTGCGCTGCGCCCGATGCCGCCATCGTCAACGTCACGTCCGGGCTGGCCTTCGTGCCGCTGATCGCGACGCCGACCTACTCGGCCACCAAGGCGGCGCTGCATTCCTACACGGTGTCGCTGCGGGCGGTGCTGAAGGGGCGTGTCGAGGTGATCGAACTGGCGCCGCCGGCGGTGCAGACCGAACTTACGCCCGGCCAGTCGACCCGCGCCGGTTACCTGCCGCTGGAAGCCTTTATCGACGAGGTGATGACGCTGTTCGGCCAGCAGCCGACCCCGCCGGAGATCCTCGTGCAGCGGGTCGGTTTTCTGCGCAATGCCGAGCGGGAAGGCCGCTTCGGGGCCGCCGTTGCGGCGCTCAACAACCTGGCATCCTGACCGGGCGCCGGCATCCTGAGCGGGGACGGGCCGCCGGCCGGGCTCAATGGCCGCCCGGCACATGCTCCAGCAGCCGGTCGGCCGCCGCCCGCGCCTCGTCGGTGATGGTGGAGCCGGCCAGCATGCGGGCGATTTCCTCGCGCCGCACGTCTTCCACAATGGGGGTGACGCGGGTCGTCACCCGGTCGTCGCTGCCATGGGCATCCTTGGCGATCAGCAGGTGGCCGCCGGCGCGGGCCGCCACCTGCGGCGCGTGCGTCACGGCGATGACCTGCACCTGCGCCGCCAGCCGCGCAAGGCGCACGCCGATGGCCTCGGCCACCGCGCCGCCGACGCCGGTGTCGATCTCGTCGAACACCAGTGTCGGCGCCGAACCGCGATCGGCGAGCGCCACCTTCAGCGCCAGCAGAAAGCGCGACAGCTCGCCGCCGGAAGCCACCTTCATCATCGGCCCCGGCCGGGTGCCGGGATTGGTGCGCACCCAGAATTCCAGCTGGTCGATGCCCTCCGGCCCGGCGGCCTCCGGGTCGGCGGTCATTTCCACGAGGAAGGTCGCGCGTTCCAGCTTCAGCGCCGGCAGTTCGGCGGCAACGGCCTGCTCCAGCGCCCGTGCGGCGGCCAGCCGCTTCACCGACAGCGCCTCGGCAACGCGCGCATAGCCGGCCCGCGCCTCGGAAACGGCGGTCTCCAGCCGGCCGAGTTTTTCCTCCCCCGCATCGATCTCGGCCAGATCGGAGGCCATGCGCACGGCCAGCGCCGGCAGGGCATCCACCGCCACCTGATGTTTGCGGGCCAGTGCGCGCAGCGCAAACAGCCGCTCTTCCGTCCGCTCCAGTTCCCGCGGGTCGAACGCCACGGCGGTGAGGGCTGCCTCAAGGCCGCCGCGCGCTTCCTCCAGCGCATCGAGGGCACGGCCCAGCGCATCGGCGGGCGGGCCGGCCAGCGCCGGCACTTCGCCGCGCTTGCGCTCCAGCCGCTTCATCAGGCTGGCGATCTCGGGGATCGGCGAGCCGTTGCCGTCGAGCGCGTCATAGGCATCGCGGAGGTCGCCGGCGACCCGCTCCGATTTCATCATGTCGGTACGGGCGGCGGCGAGCGTGGCTTCCTCGCCTTCCGCCGGGGCGAGTTCGTTCAGTTCGTCGACGGCTGCGCGCAGATAATCGACCTCGCGGCGGGCTGCCTCCACGTGGGCGCGGTGGCGCACCAGAGCGGTTTCCGCCTCGCGCCGCCGGCTCCACGCGGCCGAAACCGTGCCCCGCTCCGCCTCCAGTCCGCCGAAGGCATCGATCAGGCTGCGATGGGCGGCGGGGTCCACAAGGGCGCGTTCGTCGTGCTGGCCGTGGATTTCCACCAGCAGGGTGCCGATGGTCTTCAGAAGCGCCACGCCGACCGGCTGGTCGTTGATGAAGGCGCGGGTGCGCCCGTCGGCCGACTGCACCCGGCGCAGGATGATGTCGCCGTCGGCTTCGATGGCATTTCCGGCCAGCAGGCCGCGCGCGGGGTGGGCCGCCGGCACGTCGAAGATGGCGGTGACCTGACCCTGCGTCTCGCCATGACGCACGAGACCGGCATCGCCCCGGCCGCCGAGGGCCAGCGTGAGCGAATCGAGCAGGATCGACTTGCCGGCACCGGTCTCGCCGGTCATCACCGTCAGGCCATGCCGGAAGCCGATTTCCAGCCGGTCGATCAGCACGATGTCGCGGATCGAAAGCGCGACGAGCATGCGCGGGCCTCGCAGCCTGAAGGCCGCCGGCCCGCTGGCCGGGCACGGCGGCTGTCGTGTGATGGATCGGAAAGCGCGGTGCGCCGGATCAGAGCAGCTTGAAGTTCTCGAACGCCTTGCTGATCCAGCTCTGCTTGAACTCTTCCGGCTGGTAGCCGCCCTTTTCCAGAAGCTGGTAGGACGCCTTGTACCAGCTGGAATCGGGGAAGTTGTGGCCCAGCACGGCGGCCGCAGTCTGCGCCTCCGGCACCACGCCCATCGCATAATAGGCTTCCACCAGACGGGCCAGCGCCTCTTCGACCTGACGGGTGGTCTGGTATTGGGTCACCACATCGCGGAAGCGGTTGATGGCGGCGATGTAGTCGTGGCGGGCCAGATAGAAGCGACCGATTTCCATTTCCTTGCCGGCCAGCTGATCGTTGATCATCTGGATCTTCTGGC
>NZ_DAISHT010000127.1:0-9919 GCF_036822375.1 Pseudoxanthobacter sp.
ACCGCCATCGGCATGGGCCGCGCGCTGGTGCAGTCCGGCAAGGCGGGCAAGGTCGTCGGCATCGGCTTCGACGGCAACGAGGATCTGCAGAACTTCGTGCGCGACGGCACTCTGGCCGCCATCGCCGTGCAGGGCTCGTTCCAGATGGGCGACCTCGGCGTGCGCACCGTGCGCAAGGTCATCGACAAGGAGAAGGTGGAGAAGTTCATCGATACCGGCGTCGTGCTGGTGACGAAGCAGAACATCGACACCCCGCAGGCCCAGAACGTTCTGTACTGAGCCGGTCCTCTCTTCCCGGTCTCTCTTCCCGGCCTCTCTTCCCGGCCTCTCTTCCCGGCCTCTTGCCGGCGGGTGCAATGCCCGCCGGCCCTGCCGGCCCCGGCGCGGCCAGCCCGCAACGGCCCCCCCCCTCCTGCCGCCTGCCCGGCCGGACCGGGGCCGGCAACCGCCTCCGCCCCAACCGCAAAGACCACCCTGCCGTTCCGATAACAGGCCCGATGCCCATGAAAGTCTCCGACCGTCGTACCCTGCCGAGCAACGGCCTGTCGCTCACCGTCATGGGCCTCGGCTGCGCCCAGATGGGCAACCTCTACCGCGTGACGCCCTATGCGGAATCGCTCAGTGCCCACGACAAGGCGTGGGAAGCCGGCATCCGCTATTTCGACACCGCCCCGTTCTATGGCATGACGCGCTCCGAGCGCCGGCTTGGCACCATGCTGACCGAGCATGACCGGGCCGATTACGTCATCTCCACCAAGGTCGGCCGCCTTCTGGTGCCGGATGCGACGCTGGGCGATGAAGAGCAGGGCTATGTGAAGCCGCTGCCGTTCCGCCCGGTCTACGATTACAGCTACGATGCCATCCTGCGGTCGTTCGAGGCGAGCCGGCAGCGCCTCGGCATCATCGATATCGATATTCTCTACGTTCACGATATCGGCGGCTTCACCCATGGCGAAAAGGGCGCCCATTACTGGACGCAGCTGACCAGCGGCGGCGGCTTTCGCGCGCTTGGCGAACTGCGCGACAGCGGTGCCATCCGCGGTTTCGGCCTTGGCGTCAACGAATGGCAGGTCGCCCGCGATGCCCTGAACGAGGCGCGCATCGACATCACCATGCTCGCCGGCCGCTACACCCTGCTGGAGCAGGAAAGCCTTGGCCTGCTGGATGCCTGCGTGAAGGCGGGAACCGCCATTACCTGCGCCGGGGCGTTCAACTCCGGCATCCTTGTCGGCAACAACAAGTTCAACTACGGCGATGCGCCGGCCGAAGTGGTGGCACGGGTTTCCGCGCTGCAGGCGGTCTCAGCCGAATTCGGCGTGGCGCTGCCGGCCGCCGCCCTGCAGTTCCCGATGGCACATCCCGCCGTTGTCACCTGCGTCAGCGGCGCGCGCAATGCCGCCCAGCTCGCCAGCAACATCGACTGGTTCGAGCAGGCCATTCCGGCCGAATTCTGGACCGCGCTGAAGGCACGCGGCCTCGTCCACGCCGATGCGCCGCTGCCGGGAGCCGCAGGCTGATGGTCATCGACGCGCACCAGCATTTCTGGCGCCTAGCCGACCGCGCCGGCCAGTGGCCGCCGGCAACGCTGGCCGGAATCCACCGCGATTTCGGCCCGGACGATCTGCGCCCGCTGATGGCGGCGGCCGGCGTCAGCGGCACCGTGCTGGTGCAGTCGCTGCCGACGGCGGAGGACACCGGCTATCTGCTCGACATCGCCGCCGCCAGCGATTTCGTGCTCGGCGTGGTCGGCTGGGTGGATATGAAAGCCCCCGGCGCGCCCGATCAGATCGCCCGCCTCGCCGCCCGGCCCAAATTCCGCGGCATCCGCCCGATGTTGCAGGATCTGCCGGAAGACGACTGGATCGACGACCCGGCACTGGATGCGGCCGCCGGGGCGCTGGTGCGCCATGGCCTGACCTTCGATGCCCTCGTCCTGCCGCGTCACCTGAAGGCCCTCGCCGCCTTTGTGCGCCGCCATCCGGCGTTGCCGGTGGTGATCGACCACGGCGCCAAGCCGCGGATCGCGAGCGGTCACATCGCCGGGTGGCGCGACGACCTCGCGGCACTGGCGGCGCTGCCAAATGTGCACTGCAAGCTCTCCGGCCTTCTGACGGAAGCCGGCGGGCGGTGTGAGGCGGCTGCGCTGCGGCCTTATGCCGAAACGCTGCTGTCGCTGTTCGGGCCGGGCCGCGTGATGTTCGGCAGCGACTGGCCGGTGCTGCGGCTGGCCGGAGACTATGCCGGCTGGCTCGCCATGGCCCGCGATTTCGTGCCGGCCGCCGATCACGCCGCCGTTTTTGCCGGCAATGCCCGGGCCTTCTACCGCCTCGGCTGAGGCGGCAAGCCGTTCCGTTTTCCACCGCTGTTTCCGGAAGAAGATCATGCTGACCGTCACCTGCGAGAAACCCGGCCTGCTCACGGCCCGCGAGGTGCAGAAGCCCGCCCGCGGCGAAGGCGAGGTGCTGGTGCGCATCCGCCGCGTCGGGGTGTGCGGCACGGACCTGCACATCTTCACCGGCAATCAGCCCTACCTGTCCTATCCGCGCGTGATGGGTCACGAGCTTTCCGGCACCGTGGAAGAGGCCCCCGCCGGCAGCGATTTCGCCCCCGGCGATCCGGTCTACATCATCCCCTACATCTCCTGCGGCGAATGCCATGCCTGCCGGCAGGGCAAGACCAACTGCTGCTCCGGTATCCGCGTGCTCGGCGTGCACCGCGATGGCGGCATGGCCGAGTATCTGAGCGTGCCGGCGCAGTTCGTCTGCAGCGCAGCCGGTATCAGCCTCGATCAGGCGGCAATGATCGAGTTCCTCGCCATCGGCGCCCACGCCGTGCGGCGCGGCAATGCGGCACCGGGGCAGAACGTGCTCGTGGTCGGCGCCGGCCCCATCGGCATGGCGGTCGCCATCTTCGCCGGCCTGCGCGGCGCCACCGTCACCGTCATCGACGGCCGCGAGGACCGGCTAGCCTTCTGCGCGCGCCACCTGAAAGTGGCTGCGACCGTGCTGCTCGGCGCTGACGACAAGGATGAGCTTTCGCGCATAACGAACGGTGATTTCTTCGATATCGTGTTCGATGCCACCGGCAGCCCGAAGGCCATGGAGCGCGGCTTCCAGTTCGTCGCCCATGGCGGTTCCTATGTGCTGGTGTCCATCGTCGCCGCCGACATCGCCTTCAACGACCCGGAATTCCACAAGCGCGAAACGACGCTGCTGGGCAGCCGCAATGCCACGCCGGAGGATTTCGCGACCGTGATGGCCGCGATGCGCGCCGGCGATGTGCCGAGCGAGGCGCTGAACACCCACCGCATGACGCTGGCAGAGGTGCCCACCCGGTTCGCCGGGCTGCTGGAACCCGCCGCGGGCGTCGTCAAAGCCATCGTGGAAGTGTGATGTCCGGGCCTTTTCCGATCCTCCAGTTCGGCACCAGCCGCTTTCTGCAGGCCCATGCCGACCTCTTCATTTCCGAGGCCCTCGCGCGCGGCGAGGCACTCGGGCCGGTGGCGGTGGTGGAAACCACCGGCAGCCCGGCCAGCGTGGCGCGCGTTGCCGCCTTCGCCGCCGGGCAGGGCTATCCGGTGCGCATCCGCGGCCTGAGGGACGGCGCGACGGTGGACGAGACCGTCACCGGCCGGGCCATCGGCCTCGGCCTTTCGGCCGCGCGTGACTGGCAGACGGTGCGCCGCATCGCCATCCACGAGGCGGACGTGATCCTCTCCAACACCGGAGACCGCGGCTTCGATCTGAACCCGGCCGACGATGCCGGCATTCTGACCGATCCGCAGCGCGTGCCGGCGAGCTTTCCGGCCAAGCTGCTGGCGCTGCTGCATGCCCGCTTCGTCGTCAGCCCCGGCCGGCCGCTGTCGCTGTTTCCCTGCGAACTGATCGTCGGCAACGGCGACCGGCTGAAGGCGATCCTGACCGGGCTGGCGGCCTCATGGGGCACCCCGCCGGCCTTTGCCGACTGGCTCGCCGGTCACTGCCGGTTCGCAAACTCGCTGGTCGACCGCATCGTCTCCGAGCCGATCGAGCCCGCCGGCGCGGTGGCAGAGCCCTATGCCCTGTGGGCCATTGCCGCGCAGGACGGGCTCGTGCTGCCCTGCCGCCACCCGGCGATCGTCGTCACCGGCGATCTCGACCGCTATGAGCGGCTGAAGCTGTTCCTGCTCAATCTCGGTCACACCGTGCTCGCCGCCGCCTGGCAGGACGGCGCCCGCCCGGCCGGCATGACGGTGTTTCAGGCCATGAACGATGACAGCCTGCGCACCGCCGTCGAGGCGGTGTGGCAGGACGAGGTGCTGCCCGTGTTCGCCGCCCGCGGCGAGGGCGAGGCGGCAGCCGCCTATCTTGCCACAGTGCGCGAGCGTTTCCTCAATCCCTTCCTTGTGCACCGGCTGGCGGATATTGCCCAGAACCGCGCCGAGAAGGTGCGCCGCCGCATCGTTCCCCTGCTGGCCGAGGCCGCCGATCTCTGCCCGGATCTGCCGCAGCCGCAGCTGAAGGCCATCGCGGAGGCAAACGATGACCGCTGACAACGTAACCGAACCGGCTCTGCTGCTACGCGCCGGCGACAGCGTGGCCGTGGCCCGCCGCGATCTGGCCGCCGGCGAGGCGATCTGCGTTGCCGGCCACAGCGTCACCGCCACGGCCGCTGTGCCGCGCGGCCACAAGATCGCCCTTGCCGCCGTGCCGGAAGGGGCTGCGGTGGTCAAATACGGGCAGGTCATCGGCTATGCGACCCGCGCGATCGCGCCGGGCGACCATGTCCATGTCGACAATTGCGGCATGGGCGTGCCCGCGCTCGACCACGGTTTCGGCCGCGATTACCGCCCGACGGTGCCGGCCGCCGACATCGTGACATTCGACGGCTATGTGCGGGCCGACGGGCGGGTCGGCACCCGCAATTTCATTGGCGTCATCTCGTCGGTCAACTGCTCGGCGACCGCAAGCCGGGCCATTGCCGAGGCCTTCCGGGGCGACCGGCTGGCCGCCTTCCCCAATGTCGACGGCGTGGTTGCGCTGACCCACGGCACCGGCTGCGGCATGGGCGCCACCGGCGAGGCCATCGACCTGCTGCGCCGCACCCTGCGCGGCTATGCCGACCACCCCAATTTCGCGGGCATCGTCATTGTCGGCCTCGGCTGCGAGGTCAATCAGATCGCACCGCTGGCAGAAAGCCTTTCAGCACGCGCGCCCGGCCTTGTCGCGGCCCTCACCATTCAGGATGCCGGCGGCACGCGGGAGGCGGTGGCGCGCGGCATTGCCGCCGTGGAGGCCATGCTGCCGGTGGCCAACGAAGCCCGGCGCACCGCCGTGCCCGTCAGCCATCTCAGCGTCGGCCTGCAATGCGGCGGTTCCGATGGCTATTCCGGCCTTTCCGCCAACCCGGTGCTGGGCGTGGCCGTTGACCTGCTGGTCGCCCGCGGCGGCACGGCCATCCTGTCGGAAACGCCGGAAATCTACGGCGCCGAACACCTGCTCACCGCGCGCGCGGCTTCGCCGGCCGTGGCCGAGGCGCTGATGGCGCGCGTGCACTGGTGGGAGGATTACACCCGCCTGCACAAGGGCGACATGAACAACAACCCCTCGCCCGGCAACAAGGCCGGCGGGCTCACCACCATTCTGGAAAAATCGCTGGGCGCCGTCGCCAAGGCGGGCAGCACCGGGCTGATGGCAGTCTATGACTATGCGCAGCCGGTCACGGCCAGCGGTCTGGTGTTCATGGATACGCCCGGCTACGATCCGGTTTCCGCCACGGGGCAGGTCGCAGGCGGGGCGAACCTGATCTGCTTCACCACCGGACGCGGCTCGACCTATGGCTGCAAACCGGTGCCTTCTCTGAAGATCGCCACCAACACCCCGCTCTACCGGCGCATGTCGCTGGACATGGATTTCAATGCCGGCACAGTGCCGGACGGCGCGGCGACCATTGCGCAGGCGGGCGCGGACCTGTTTGCGCTGATGGTGGAAACCGCCTCCGGCCGCCGCAGCCTCAGCGAACTGAACGGACTGGGGGACAACGAATTCGTGCCTTGGCAACTCGGCGCCGTGATGTGAGATAAGGGGAAACGCTGCCCCTGCATTTGCACGGATGATGCTGCCATGGCCATGACGATTGCCGCCGTTGCCCACGACCAGAAAAAGGCGGCGCTTGCCGACTGGGTGCACCGCCATCAGGAGCAATTGCGGCCGCATCACCTCATCGCCACGGCCACCACCGGCTCGGTGATCCGCAAGATGGTGCCGGGCCTCGACATCCGGACCGTCAAGTCCGGCCCGCTCGGCGGCGACCAGCAGATCGGCGCCATGATCGCGGACGGCCTCATCGACCTTCTGGTGTTCTTTCCCGATCCCCTCACCCCGATGCCCCACGATGTGGACGTGAAGGCGCTGCTGCGCCTCGCCCTCGTCTATGACGTGCCGTGTGCCTTCAATCCGCACAGCGCCGACCTGATCGTCGCCTCGCGGATGCTGGCGCCCCGCCCGGCCTGATCCAACACCCGAAAGGTTGCCCGCATGCGCGTGGTCTCCATTGGCGAATGCATGGTGGAAATCAACTCCGCCGGCGGCGGGCTGTTCTCGCGCGCCTTCGGCGGCGATACGCTGAACACGGCGATTTATCTCGCCCGCCTCGGCACCGATGTCGCCTATGCAACGGCGCTCGGCGACGACCACCTCAGCGCCGAGATGCTGGCAGGCTGGCAGGCCGAAGGCATCGACACCGGCCTCGTCCTGCGTGTTCCCGGCCGGCTGCCGGGGCTCTACATGATCGAGCGCGATGCGAAGGGCGAGCGCAGCTTCCTCTACTGGCGCGACCGCGCGCCGGCACGCGAGCTGTTCACGCTGGCCGATGCGGACTATTCCGCCCGCCTCGGGGCGTTTGACTGGATCTATTTCTCCGGCATCAGCCTGTCGCTCTATGGCGACGAGGGCCGCGCACGGCTGAAGGCCATGCTCGCCGCCGCCCGCCGGCGCGGCGCGAAAGTGGCCTTCGACGGCAACTACCGCCCGCGCGGCTGGAGCGACCCGGCCGCCGCCCGCGCCGCCTTCACGGCCATTCTCGAACACGTCGATCTGGCGCTTCCCACCCTCGACGACGAGACCATGCTGTTCGGCGATGCCGACGCGGCCGCCTGCGCGGCGCGCATCCGGGCCGCCGGCGTCGGCGAGGTGGTGGTGAAGGAGGGCGCGAAGGGCTGCACGGTGTTCGGCAGCGGCGCGCCGGTGGCCGTTGCCCCGCCCCGCGCCGTCCAGCCCGTCGATACCACCGCGGCGGGAGATTCGTTCAATGCCGGCTATCTCGCCGCCCGCATCCGCGGCGCAGATGCCGCCGCCGCCGCACTGGCCGGCCACCGCCTTGCCGGCACGGTGATCGCCTGGCCCGGCGCCATCATTCCGCGCGAGGCCATGCCGGACTGAGCGTTGCGGACGGACCGCCGCGCTTGTGGAAAGCGGTCTTTTCGGCACCGGCCCGTTCTTTCCCGCCGCAGCCCCGGTGACAGCAGGCCGGCTGATGGGGAATGATGGGCCGCCATGACCCTCGACCTCGCCATCGTCCTTGCCCTTCTCGCCGCCGCCGTCGTCATGTTCGCCCGCGACAAGCCGCGGATGGACGTGGTGGCGGTGCTGATGCTGACCGCCCTGCCGCTTTCCGGCATCCTCACCGTCAACGAAGCGCTGGCCGGCTTTGCCGACCCGAGCGTGATCCTGATCGCGGCGCTGTTCGTGATCGGCGAGGGGCTGGTGCGCACCGGCGTCGCGCGGCGGCTCGGCGACCTTCTGGTGACGCGGGCGGGCGATAACGAAGCCCGGCTGGTGGCGCTGCTGATGATCGCCGTCGCCGGCATCGGCTCGGTGATGAGTTCCACCGGCGTCGTCGCCATCTTCATTCCCGTGGTGCTGCGCATCGCCGCCAATATCGGCGCGCCGCCGGGGCGGCTGATGATGCCGCTTTCGGTCGCCGCCCTCATCAGCGGCATGATGACCCTCGTCGCCACCCCGCCGAACCTCGTGGTGCAGGCCGAGGTGGTGCGTGCCGGCTATCAGGGTTTCAGCTTCTTCAGCTTCGCGCCGTTCGGCATCCCCATCCTTGCGGTCGCCGTGCTCTAC
This sequence comes from Pseudoxanthobacter sp., assembly GCF_036822375.1. Taxonomy (NCBI): domain Bacteria; kingdom Pseudomonadati; phylum Pseudomonadota; class Alphaproteobacteria; order Hyphomicrobiales; family Segnochrobactraceae; genus Pseudoxanthobacter; species Pseudoxanthobacter sp. The sequence goes on from NZ_DAISHT010000127.1 coordinate 8,109, forward strand.
ATGGCCACGGCCCGGCGCTGGCTTGGCGGCAAGGCCGCGCCGCGGCCGCCGGCGCGCGAGCGGCCGCGGCTTTCCACCTGGGCCCAGGAATATGCGCTGGGCGGGCGCGAATACCGCCTGCGCACTCCGCCCGGCTCGCCGCTGGTGGGCAAGCAGCTCGGCCGGCTGCACCTGCGGGCCAACGAGGGCGTCAACGTCATCGCCATCGACCGCAACGCCCGTTTCGGCCGCAGCCTCGTGCAGCCCCACCCCGGCACGGTGCTGGAAGCCGGCGACGTGCTGTTCCTCGACGTGTTTTCCTCCAAGACCCGCATCGACGATGTCTGCCGCCGCTACCAGCTGGAAATGCTGCCGCTGCCGGCGCGCTATTTTGCCGACCTGACGCAGGAAATCGGCATGGCGGAAGTGATGGTGCCGGCCAGTTCGTCGCTCGTGGACCGCAGCGTCGTGCAGGCCACCTTCCGCAGCCGCTATGACCTGAGCGTGGTCGGCCTCAAGCGCGGCAGCACGGCACGGCGCGAGGACATTCTGGAAGAACCGCTGAAAATCGGCGACCGGCTGCTGGTCGCCGGCCCCTGGCGCGCGATCCGCAAGCTGCAGAGCGACATGACCGATCTGGTCGTCTACGCACTGCCGGCGGAGTTCGACGACATCGCCCCGGCGGCCTCCAGAGCCCGCCACGCGCTGGCCATTCTCGGTCTCGTCGTGGTGCTGATGGCAACCGGCATCGTGCCCAACGTGGTGGCGGCGCTCATCGGCTGCCTGCTGATGGGGCTCACCGGCTGCATCGACATGAACGGCGCCTACCGCGCCATCCACTGGCAGACGCTGGTGCTGATCGCCGGCATGCTGCCGTTTTCCGCCGCCCTGCAGAAGACCGGCGGCGTCGACCTTGCCGCCGGCATGCTGATCGAGCTGATCGGCGGCGCCGGCCCGCGCACCATCCTTGCCGCGCTGTTCACGCTGACGGCGGTCATGGGGCTGTTCATCTCCAACACCGCAACCGCGGTGCTGATGGCGCCGGTGGCGCTGGCCGTGGCGAAGGAGCTTGGCGCCTCGCCCTATCCCTTCGCCATGACAGTGGCGCTCGGCGCCTCGGCCGCGTTCATCACGCCGGTGTCGTCGCCGGTCAACACGCTGGTGGTGGGGCCGGGCGGATACGACTTCATGGATTTCGTGCGCATCGGCACGCCGCTGGCCCTCATGGCGCTGGCGATCACGGTGCTGATGGTGCCGTGGCTGCTGCCGTTCTGAGGGCCGGCGCGGATGCTGAACGATATGCTGGCTCTCGGCGGGCTGTTTCTGGCGGCCTTTCTGGCGGCAACGCTGCTGCCGGCACAGTCGGAAGGCGTGCTGGCCGGCCTCGTTCTGGCAGGGGGCTGGCCGGTGTGGCTGCTGGTGGCGGTTGCCAGTCTCGGCAACGTGCTGGGCTCGTGCCTCAACTGGTGGCTCGGGCGCAGCATCGGCCGGTGGCAGAACCGGCCGTGGTTTCCCGCCTCGCCCGCGGCGCTGGCGCGGGCGCAGCGCTGGTATCGCCGCTTCGGCCACTGGTCGCTGCTGCTGAGCTGGGTGCCGGTCATCGGCGATCCGCTGACACTGGCCGCCGGCCTCATGCGCGAGCCGTTCGGCCGCTTCCTCGTGGTGGTGGGCGCGGCCAAGACCGGGCGTTATGTCGTGCTGGCGCTGGCCACCCGCAGCCTTGCCGGTTGACGGGCGCGGCTCCAGATGCTACCCGCACAACCATGATAAAGAACCTTGGCGCCCTCACCCTTCGACTTTGATTCCCGCCCTTCTGCGGAAGGCGGGCAATT
>NZ_DAISHT010000128.1:0-9898 GCF_036822375.1 Pseudoxanthobacter sp.
GCGCGGCCGTCTCGTCGTGCAACGCCGCGTCGTCGCCGGGCACCGCGCTTTCGTCGCCGGCCGCACGCGCCGCCTGCTCCGCGGCTTCGTTGACTGCGGCATAAAGCGGGGCCAGCAGATCGGTCATCGACGCGGCGGCAACCGCCTCGATGGCTTCGCTCTCCGCGCCCGACAGCACCGCCTCGTCGCCGGTGGCAGTCAGGGCCTCGCCAAGCAGGCCGGCACCGGCCAGCGCCTCGGCAACCAGCGCCTCGGCGGCCAGTTCCGCCGCTTCAAGACCGGTTTCCGCCACCGCGATTTCCGACACGCCGGCAACCGCAACCGGATCGCCGGCAAAGGCCGGATCGAGCACGGCGGCCGCAATGGCCTCGGCCGCCGCAGCGATGGTGTCGGGGTCGGCCACCGCGACCGGCAGCTCTTCGCCGGCTGCCGCGCTGCCATCGGCCGGTGCCACGGCCTCGTTCCCGCCGGCCGTCAGGCCGAGTTCCGACATCAGTCCGGCGGTGAAATCGAAACCGGCCGTCTCGTGGCCGTTCTCTTCGTGCCCGCCGTCGCCGGCCGGCACCGCGTCGTCGCCATCCGGCGGCACGGCAGCGCGGATCGACACTTCCGGCGCCGGATTGACCGCGGGGCCGCCGGCGGCCGCCAGAACGACCGGCGGTGCAGCCGACTCACGCGGCGCGGAATCGCCGCCTTCCGAGATCATGCGCTGGATCGACGCCAGTATGTCTTCCATCGTCTGATCGCGGGCCGGGCTCGCAGCAGGCGCCATGGTCTTCCTCCCGATGCACAGTGACAGCCCCGCAGCGCTTTGAAGTCCCCCTTCGCCGCGGGGTCGCAAGGGCAGTCGAAACTCGGTGCGCTTCCCGGATGCCTCAGCACGGGAAGCCAGTCCCGCCCCCGCGGGCGGCCGGCGCCCTGTGGCAGGCCGGCGTTGCGGAGGCGATTGCATGCTGTGTCGCGTCAACGACCGCGACTTGCAGAACACAGGGCGGAGTGTGCGCAAGATCGCCGCCCCGGCGCAAGGGCCCGGCGGCGAGAGCTTACCGAAAGGTTAACGCTTCCGCCCCCGGCGGCCGGCCGCGGCAACGGGCTGCGCGCAGCACCCCGCCCGCCCCCGCCGGCGCTTCCCTGACCGCCGGAAGGCCGGTTTAACCATTTGAAACAAGGGGTTTATCGGCCCGCCGGGCCATGCCGGCCGCGCACTCCCAGCGGGCCGGACCGGGCGGCTGCCGGCCACCGGCACGGCCCCCGCGAAACGACCGGCCGCCCGCACGGACCTGTGCACAATCTGGCCTGAAACGGCAGATTTGCCACAGATTCGGTCGCGGCCGCCTGCCCGTGCCGACGATTCAGGACCGAAGCAGAGACCCGGAAACGAATACGCCGCCGGCATGGGCCGGCGGCGATGAGACAGAACCCGATCCCGGGAAGCGCCTGAAAAGGCTCAGCGCCCGTCCGGAGTGGTCATGCCGTGCCACTTGTTGCGCACCGCCTCGTAATGCTGCGACGGCTTGTAGACCGACACCGCCAGATGCAGCCGCTCGGCATCGAGCCGGCCGGAAGCCGCCAGCAGCGTATAGAAGGCCACCGCCTGGGCATATTCCGCCTGCGCCAGCGTGGTGCGCGCCTGCACCAGATCGCTCTGCTGCTGCAGCACGTCGAGCGTGGTGGCCTGACCGACCTTCTGCTCTTCCACAACGCCGTTGACGGCGAGCTGGTTGGCGACGACGGCGGTGCGGGCGGCGATGATGGAGGCCTCGGCCGCCTGCAAATTACCCCATGCGGCAACCACGGCCTGCCGCACCTGATCGCGGTACAGGTCGACCTGAATCTGGGCGTAGCCGAGATTCTCTTTCGCCTGACGGACCTGCGAGGACACCAGACCGGCGGTATAGATCGGAATGTTCACGTTGACGCCGACCTGCGCGCTGTCCTGCTGGCGGGCCGACTGCGTGGCGTTGCCGTAGGCATAATTATAGGCGCGCTGAACGCCGGCCTGCAGGTTCACCTCCGGCAGCACGTTGCCTTCCAGCACCTTCACATTGTAGCTGGCGACATCGACGTTGCTCTGGGCGGCCTGAATGGCCGGATGCTCGCTCTGGCCGCTCTGCAGCGCCACGGACAGCGACTTCGGCCGCAGCGGCAGGCCGATCTGCTTCGGGCTCAGCTTCTTTGGGTCGATGCCGATGATCTGGCGGAACGTGGCGCGGGCCGCATTCAGGTTCGCCTTGGCGGCGTTCACCGCGGCCTCCGCCTGCGCCGCGCCGGCCTGCGCCTGCGCCACGTCGGTGTTGGTGCCTTCGCCGACCTTGAAGCGCTCCTGCGACGACTTCAGCTGCTCGTTCAGGAACGACAGGTTGGCGAGCTGAAGCTCGACCATCGCTTCCTGCTGGATAACGTTCATGTAGGCGCTGGAAGCGTTGAGCAGCACGGACTGCTCGGTATCGCGCAGCTGGTCGCGGGCGGCGGAAACGGCCGCCTCAGCCTGCTTCACGGAATTGGTGGTGCGGAAGCCGCGGAACAGCGGCTGCACCAGATTGAGGCCGACCGAAATCGGATAAGACTGGCCGCTGCCCGGCAGTGTCGTGCCGGCATAGCCGGAATTCCACTGCGTGCCGTAATTGCCCGTGGCCGTGGCATTGACCGAGCCGGAAATTTGCGGGCGGTAGTTCGCCATCGCCTGCGGCACGTTCTCATCGGTCGCGCGGGCCTGCGCGCGGGCCGAGTTGAGCGTGGGATTGGTGTTGTAGGCAGACGCGAGCGCCTCGCCGAGCGACTGGGCGCTGGCCGGAGAGGCCATCAGCGCAGCCGACAGAGAAAGCGCGACGAGACCGCCGGCGAGGACCGCTCCGGTCGTCGTTCCTGCCTTCGGCGGGAGCCCTGCGCCCCCGGCCGGGGATCGGCGACCTGACGAACGATCCATGGGTACTCTCCTCGAACACGCATTTTCACTGCCGGCCAGATCATGAGGCGACGGTGGGGACAAAGCGGGGGGCAACCGCACCGCCCCGCCACCGGACCGCCGGCGTGCGGGCGAAACGGGACGACGCAGCAGAAACCGGACCGGCCGATTCCGCAACCCGTCTGAAGCTGCCGCCGCCGCGCTTTCCACGCGCTCACTAAACCGAACAGTTAAGGTATAGTTGCCCTGCCGGCCGCGCGCCACGGCCGGCGCACGCCGGTACAGCGACTTTTACCGCGGTGCGGCCTTGCTGCAACAGCCCGCCGGCCGCCGCATGGCGCGGCGAAGCACCGGCCGCCAGAACGGAAAGCGGCCGGCCGGCATCGCTGCCGGGCCGGCCGCCCGTAAAATCGCATCGTTCCGTCACAGCGCCGCGACAGGGTCGCGGCCGCCGCGCGGGCATTCAGAACACGAACGCCTTCGGCTTCCCGAAGCCCGGCAGCACGCGCGTGGCCGCATTAAAGGCGAACCGGCCGCTGATTCCCACGTCGCCGCGGGTATAAAGCTGGGCCACGCCGGCATTGCCGGTGCCCTCGATCACCACCAGACGGCCGCCGATGGCGAGCTGCGCCTTCAGCCCGTCGAGACCGTCCTCGACGGCGCCGAGCACGATGATGACGTCATAATGGCCGCCTGCCGGCCAGCCGGCGGCCAGCGGGCCGATCACCAGACTGACGTTGCGGAACGCCGAAAGCCGGGCGCGGGAGGCCTCGGCCAGCGCGGCATCGCATTCGAGCGCGGTCACCTGACCGGCGATATGGGCCAGCACCGCCGCCTCGTAGCCGGTGGCCGAGCCGACCACCAGAACCCGTTCGCCGGCCTGCGGCTCCGCCAGCTGCAACAGCTTGCCGAACACATAGGGGCGCAGCATCACCCGCGGCGAGGCGCCGCCCGGAACCGGCTGCTCCTCGTCGATATAGGCGAGTTCCCTGCGCTCCGGCGCCACGAAATCCTCGCGCGCCACCTCGCCCATCGCCGCAAGGACGACCTGATCGGTAACGTCGCTGGTGCGCAACTGGCTGTCGACCATCTTGCGCCGGTGGACCGAGAAATCGACCATCGTCCAACCCTATCCTGCTGCCGCGCGAACGACAAAAGACCGGCCGCAGCACCCGGCTGCAGCATTTGAACCGTTCCATCCCTTACAGGAGGGAGCGGCGGACGTGCAAGGCGGCCGGTGTCGCGCCCCGCGCAGGAAACGGTGCGCAGAGGCTGCGGCCCCACATCTGTGCTTGCTTTGTTCGCATGACATTTTAATGATTGCCGCCATGCGATCTTGAATCGGGCCGGGACGATCCCTTGTTTTCAGGGCCGCCGCGCCTCCCTGCGGCGCCACGCCACCACCCGACAGGCCGCTTCACGCCGGGCGAAGGACCACAGCGCGATGTCTGATTCTCAGCCGGAAAAGGCCACCGCCGCATTGTTTGGCGGGCGCATGATTTCCGTGCGCGGGGCGCGCGAGCACAATCTGAAAAATGTCGATCTCGACATTCCGCGCGACAGGCTGGTGGTGTTCACCGGCCTTTCGGGGTCGGGCAAGTCGTCGCTGGCCTTCGATACCATCTATGCGGAGGGCCAGCGCCGCTATGTGGAAAGCCTGTCGGCCTATGCGCGCCAGTTTCTGGAGATGATGCAGAAGCCGGACGTCGACCAGATCGACGGCCTGTCGCCGGCCATCTCCATCGAGCAGAAGACGACCTCGCGCAATCCGCGCTCCACGGTGGGCACGGTGACGGAGATCTACGACTACATGCGTCTGCTGTGGGCGCGCGTGGGCGTGCCCTATTCGCCGGCGACCGGGCTGCCGATCGAGAGCCAGACCGTGTCGCAGATGGTCGACCGCATCCTGTCGCTGCCGGAGGGAACGCGGCTCTACCTGCTGGCCCCGATGGTGCGCGGACGCAAGGGCGAATACCGCAAGGAACTGGCCGATCTGCAGAAAAAGGGCTTCCAGCGCGTCAAGATCGACGGCACCTTCCACGAGATCGAAGAGGCGCCGGCGCTCGACAAGAAGCTGAAGCACGACATCGACGTGGTGGTTGACCGCATCGTGGTGCGGCCCGACCTCGGCACCCGGCTTGCCGACAGCGTGGAAACCGCGCTGGGGCTGGCCGACGGCATCGCCATTGCCGAATTCGCCGGCGAGACCGAGGCCGGCGGCAGCCCGAAGCGGGTGGTCTTTTCCGCCAAATTCGCCTGCCCGGTTTCCGGCTTCACGATTCCGGAAATCGAGCCGCGGCTGTTCTCCTTCAACAATCCCTTCGGCGCCTGCCCGAAATGCGACGGCCTCGGCACGACGCTGAGCTTCGAGGCCGATCTCGTGGTGCCGGACGAGGCATTGTCGCTGGGCGACGGCGCCGTGCTGCCGTGGGCGCGCACCGGCAACACGTCGCCTTATTATACCCAGACGCTGGAGGCGATCTGCCGGCACTTCGAGGTGTCGATGACGACGCCGTGGGCGAAGCTGCCGGACGTGGTGCGCGACACCATCCTGTTCGGCTCCGGCAAGACGCCGATCACCTTCATCTTCGACGACGGCCTGCGGGCCTACGAGACGACGAAGCCGTTTGAGGGGGTGGTGCGCAACATCGAACGGCGCTGGAAGGAGACCGATTCGGAATGGGTGCGCGAGGAACTCTCGCGCTACCAGTCCGACAGCCCCTGCCCGGCCTGCAGCGGCTATCGTCTGAAGCCCGAGGCACTGTCGGTAAAGATCGCCGGCCGGCACATCGGCGAGGCCGGCGTGCTGTCGATTCGCGATGCCCAGCAGTGGTTCGCCACCGTGCCCGCCGCACTCAGCGCCCAGCAGCAGGAAATCGCCGGCCGCATCCTCAAGGAGATTCGTGAGCGGCTCACCTTTCTGGTGGATGTCGGGCTCGATTACCTGACCCTTGCGCGCGCCTCCGGCACGCTTTCGGGCGGCGAGAGCCAGCGCATCCGCCTCGCCTCGCAGATCGGCTCCGGCCTGACGGGCGTGCTCTATGTGCTCGACGAACCCTCCATCGGCCTGCATCAGCGCGACAATGCCCGCCTGCTCGACACGCTGAAGCGGCTGCGCGACCTCGGCAACACGGTGATCGTGGTCGAGCACGACGAGGATGCCATCCGGCTGGCGGATTATGTGGTGGATGTCGGCCCCGGCGCGGGCGTGCACGGCGGCCGCATCGTTTCCGCCGGCACGCCGGCCGACATCATCGCCGATCCGCACTCCCTGACCGGCCAGTACCTCAGCGGCCGGCTGGAGGTGCCGGTGCCGGCCGTGCGCCGCAAGGCGAAGAAGGGCCGCGAACTGCGCATCGTCAATGCGCGCGGCAACAACCTCAAGGGCGTGACCGCCGAGATTCCGCTCGGGCTGTTCACCGCGGTGACCGGCGTTTCCGGCGGCGGCAAGTCGACGCTGATTCTGGACACGCTGTTCCGGGCCGCCGCCCGCCGCCTCAGCAACAGCCGCGAGAACCCCGCGCCCCACGACCGGGTGGAGGGTCTTGAACATCTCGACAAGGTCATCGACATCGACCAGTCGCCCATCGGCCGCACGCCGCGCTCCAATCCGGCAACCTATACCGGCGCCTTCACGCCCATCCGCGAATGGTTCGCCGGCCTGCCGGAGGCGCGCGCCCGCGGCTACGGCCCGGGCCGCTTCTCGTTCAACGTCAAGGGCGGGCGCTGCGAGGCCTGTCAGGGCGACGGCGTCATCAAGATCGAGATGCACTTCCTGCCGGATGTCTATGTCACCTGCGATGTGTGCAAGGGCCGGCGCTATAACCGCGAGACGCTGGATGTGACCTTCAAGGGCAAGTCCATCGCCGACGTGCTGGACATGACCTGCGACGAGGGGGCGGAATTCTTCTCCGCCGTGCCGGCCGTGCGCGACAAGCTGGAGACGCTGCGGCAGGTCGGGCTCGGCTACATCAAGGTCGGCCAGCAGGCGACGACGCTGTCGGGCGGCGAGGCCCAGCGCGTGAAGCTTGCCAAGGAACTGTCGCGCCGCGCGACCGGCCGCACGCTTTATATTCTCGACGAGCCGACCACCGGCCTGCACTTCCACGATGTGGCCAAGCTGCTGGAGGTGCTGCACGAGCTGGTCAGTCAGGGCAACACCGTCGTCGTCATCGAACACAATCTGGAGGTCGTGAAGACCGCGGACTGGGTGATCGACCTCGGGCCGGAGGGCGGCGACGGCGGCGGACGCATCGTGGCCGCCGGCACACCGGAGGATATCGTCGCCTGCGCGCAGAGCCACACCGGCACCTTCCTCGGCGAACTCATCGCCCGGCGCCCTCACCCGCCCGCCCGAGCGGCGGAATAGCGCCGCGCAGCCACCCCCGCCGGCCTCCCGCACCCCGCGCTTTCAGGGCCCGCCATCCGGCGGGCCTTGCATTTTGCGCACCGCTAAAAGGGGCCCCCGCGGTCCCGACGGGCCGCTGCGACAGCACAACCGTCTGAAAAGACGAATTGATTCTCGATTTGCCGTCAAATTGAGCAGTTTGACCGGATTGCAAGGCGCGCAGAGCTGATCTGCGTGCCCCCCTCTGCCTGCGAGATCGGCAATCGCCTAGATATCCATCGAACACGACAGGGCTTGATGAGCAGCGCCGAAACGGCCTGCAGGCTCGTCGCCCAAAAGTCATAGAGTTCTAGGAGAAGAAAATGTTCGACAATATCGTGACCCGCTATCGGTCCTGGCGCAAGTATCGCGAGACCTACGATCAGCTGATGCAGCTCAACAACCGTGAGCTCGACGATCTGGGCATCAATCGCGCCGAGATCCCGTCGATTGCCCGTCGCGCGGCCCGCTGATCGACCCTGAATACTATCAGGCGGGCATCCGTCTCCCCTGTGAGAGATGCCCGGCCCGGGTGGTTGCATCCCCCTCCGCAGCCGCCTTCATGAAGCGCCCGCTGGCCCCGCCAGCGGGCGCTGCCTATTTATAACGCATTAACCGCGTGCCGGCCGGCCATCGCCGGGGTGCACGAAGACCGGCAACGGCATTGACCGGCCGCGGCCAAGCGGCAATGGTTGCCCCGCGGAAAGCCGCACCGGATCGGGCGCCGACGGCACGGCCCGAAGGCGTGCCCGAAACGGAAATCCGCCCGAAACGGAAGCCTGCCCGCACCCGAAGCCCGCCCGGATCGGATGCGCCGGATTCGCGCCTCCGAGATACGCGGCCCGCAGCCCTGCCGGATCCGGCCGACGATAGCCCTGCTGATGGATGGCCGATGCCCACCATTATCTCCGTTCTGGTGCCGGTCGCCCTCGGGGATTGCTACAGCTATCTGGGCGACGAGCCGCTTGCCCCCGGCACCATCGTGCGTGTGCCCTTCGGCCCGCGCGAGGTGATCGGCGCGGTGTGGGACGACCCCCCGGACACCGGCCGGCCGGCGGCGCGCCTCAGGGCCATTTCCCACGTCTACCCCGCCCGTCCGCTCGACGGCACGCTGCGTGCCTTTATTGAATGGGTGGCGCGCTGGACGCTGGCGCCGCGCGGCATGGTGCTGCGCATGGTGCTGCGGGTGCCGGAGGCGCTGGAGCCGGAGCCGCCGCGCGCCGGACTGATTGCCACCGGCCTCGCCCCCGAGCGCCTCACCCCCGCCCGGCGCCGCGTGCTCGACCTCGCCCCCACCCTGCCGTCGTGGACACGCGCGGCGCTTGCCGAGGCCGCCGGCGTCAGCCCCTCCGTGGTGGACGGGCTTGCCGCCCTCGGCGCCTTCCGGCCGGCGGAGCTGCCGCCGCTGCCGGCAGCGCCGGAGCCCGATCCCGCGGCCTTTTCCCCCGACCTCACCCCCGACCAGCGGACGGCCGCCGCCGCACTGGTGGCCGCCGTCGCCGAAGGCCGCGCAAGCGTGACGCTGCTCGACGGCGTGACCGGGTCCGGCAAGACCGAGGTCTTTCTGGAGGCGGTCGCCGCAACGGTCGCGGCGGGCCGGCAGGCCCTGATCATGATGCCGGAAATCGCCCTGACGCAGGCGGTGATCGCCCGGTTCACCCGCCGCTTCAATGCCCGCCCGGCCGAGTGGCACTCTGCCGTAAGCCCGGTGCAGCGCGCCCGGGTGTGGCGCGGGGTTGCCAGCGGCGAGACCAGAATCGTGATCGGCGCGCGCTCCGCGCTGTTCCTGCCCTTTCGCCACCCGGGGCTGATCGTTGTCGACGAGGAGCACGACGCGGCCTACAAACAGGATGACCGCGTGCCCTACAATGCCCGCGACATGGCCGTCGTGCGCGGCCATCTCAGCGGCTTTCCCGTGGTGCTGTCGTCGGCCACCCCGTCGGTGGAAAGCCGCGTCAATGCCGATCAGGGGCGTTACCGCCGCCTTGTGCTGACAGACCGCGTTCCCGGTGCCAGCCTGCCGGACGTGCGGGCCGTCGATCTGCGCCTCAGCCGCCCGGAGAAGGGGCGCTGGCTGGCCCCGCCCCTCGTTGCCGCGCTGCGCGCCACGCTGGAGCGCGGCGAGCAGGGCCTCCTTTTCCTGAACCGCCGCGGTTATGCCCCGCTCACGCTGTGCGGCGCGTGCGGCCACCGCTTCTCGTGCCCCAACTGCTCCGCCTGGCTGGTCGACCACCGCCTGCGCGGGCGTCTCGTCTGCCACCACTGCGGCCATACCGAACCGCGGCCCGATACCTGCCCGGCCTGCGGCGAGGCCGACACGCTGGTCGCCTGCGGGCCGGGCGTGGAACGCATCGCCGAGGAGGCGCAGGCGCTGTTTCCGGAGGCGCGCACGCTGGTGCTCTCCTCCGATATCGGCGGCGGCACCGAGCGCATCCGCGCCGAACTCGATCTGGTGGCCTCCGGCGCCTTCGACCTGATTGTCGGCACCCAGCTCGTCGCCAAGGGCCACACCTTCCCCGGCCTCAAGTTCGTCGGCGTCGTCGATGCCGACCTCGGCCTGATGAACGGCGACCTGCGGGCGGGCGAGCGCACCTTCCAGCTTCTGG
>NZ_DAISHT010000129.1:0-9809 GCF_036822375.1 Pseudoxanthobacter sp.
GCCGGACGTGTATCCGTGCGAAGAGTGCGTGTCGCCCGTTGGCGGAAGACGGTAGAGACGACGGGGTCGCGCAGCGGCAAGGCCCGGATCGCCTGCGGCCGGCCGGCTTTTCCCGCGTGCGAACAGGGCAGCCGATGCAGGCCGGCGTGCGGCGCCGTGGTTTGTCCGACCGGCCACCGACGATTGACGAGGCGGCGCGGCTGGCCGTTGCGGGCGCTCAGGGCGGGCTCAGCGTGAGGGTTGCCGGCGAGCCGTTTTCGTCGTGGAGTGTCAAAATCAGGTCGGCGGACCTGACAGAGCGGACCTGTTCCTCAACCCCTGCCTCGAAGGGGTAGCGGGCAGGGCGCAGCGTGCGCCATGCGCCCATGCCCTGATCGATGAAGATCTCCAGCCTGCGGTCATCCTTCAGTGTGATGACCAGCCGGCGGTAATGGGGCAGGTCCGTCTTTCTGCGTTCCATCTGGACACCGGCGTCGGGCAGGAGCGCCCGGAGCAGGTCGGTGCGACGGGCATCGTCGGGAAAATTATGGGATATATAGCAGGGTGGCTGGCCCGGGCGGTCCGCGGCTGCGATCTCAATGATCCGGCGGGCATTCTTGCCGCCCGGCATGGCCAGCAGCACCTCCGCCAGCAGCGCAACATGCAGCGGCGTGACGAGGTAGCGGTCGCAATAATGCACCTCCTTCACGCCGATTTCGGAAAGCGTGACGATCTTGATACCGGCCTGCCGTTGCAGCGATTGCCAGAACCGGTTGCCGAAGCCGGCAAGCGGCCCTCCGGTCTCCGTTCCGAGGCGCAGCAGATGGGCACCGCCGTGGTCCAGCCCGATGATGTCCGACGACGGATAAGCAGGCCCTGAGGCTGGCGCAGAGGCGGGGCCGATGACGACCGGCGCAGCGGAGGCCATGCCCCACGACGGCCCGATAACGGCCTCGGCATCCGAAGCGGTGGCCAGCGCCCTCATGCCGGCATCCGTTCCGGCATAGGCGACGACCTGCATTCCGTTCTGCGTCGCCGGCGGACGCGAGACCGCGATGGTCGCGAAGGCGGCCAGCCGGTGCAGCGCGAGCTTCACCGGCAACGTGAAGGCGGCATGGGTGATCGAGCCCGGCGGAAGATGCAGGCGCACGGCAAGGCCTGCTTCCTTCAGACGCGGCAGTGCGGACGCGAGCGGCCAGCCTTCCAGATCCCAGCTGTCGGGTGGCCCGATGAGGGGGACGTCGAGCGATGTCAGATGTCCCTGACGGCGCATCTGATCCAGCCAGCCGGCAATGTCGCGCCCGAGCAGCCGGGTGTCCGCTCCGAAGATCTGCAACGCCGCGGGCAGCTGAAGGCTGTCGGCAGTCATCCGGACGAGTTCCAGTCCGCCCGGCCGGTCCAGCGACTGATCCCGCCCGTTGATGTCGGGTCTCAGGATGCAGGCCGGGCAACCGGTCAGACACTGATCCGGACAATCGAGCTTCTTTTCTGCGCCCCGCAGCATGGCGGCCAGAAAGTCGCCCTCGCCGAGCCGGCTGGATAATCCGGCTCCGCCGGCCGCCCGGTCGAAGACGAAGGCGGAAGGCCTTGTCTCTCCGGACGGCCCCGCGGACGTTGCGGCCGCGATGCCGAGTTCACCGGCGTCCAGTCCCAGATGATCGGCCAGTGCCTCCCGCAGGCCCGCGGCGGCTGCCAGAACGGCGGCGGCGGGTGCGCCGGCAACGGTCTGCAACTCAAAAACGTCTGTGCGGGTGTCCTGTGCGAGGAGGATGTTCGTCTGCACCCGGTGGGCGGCGGTATATCCGCCGCGACACTTGCCGTCGCGCAGCGGCAGGCCGACCCTTATGAGCGGCTTGTGGCGTATCATCTCCGGCGGCGGCACAGCGGCCGTGCCGGGCACGGGGGGCGCCATGTCCATGGTTCTGCCGCAATCGAGGCAGACCGCATAGCCGCCGCCGAGTCTTCCCGTGGCGGTGGTGATCACCTCACCGGCCGGGTCCGCCCGGAACCGCCCGGCCCCGGTGTCGGGAAGAGCAACCCAGGCGGCCTGCCGGGCGGAAATATGCGCTGGCGGCGCTGCGACATAAGACAGGCTCTCATAGCCGGTATGGGGGCTGCGTGCGCCGCGGAAGCCGGTCGGCTTGAGCACCTTTTCCTTCTGCAGATCCTGGCTTCCGCAATCGGGACAGGCGGGCAGGTCCTGGCTTGTCAGGCCGCTGCCGTGGCAGGCCCGGCAAGTCCACAGGCCCTTCAGGTTCTCCAGACGGGACGTATCGGCATTGGCGCTCCACGCAAGGCTGATACCCTCGGAGAGATGAACGAGCCCGTCGATCACCACCTCGTTGCCGGGCGCATATTCGCGCAGCGCCACGGTCAGCGGGCGGGACGCGCCCCCCTGACGATCTCCCCAGGAGGATCGCGCGTCCCCGTCGCTGTCACGGCGCCGGCCGGAGAGATGCTCGAAGCCGACGACATCAGTGGGAAAGCCATAGGCCGGCGTGAAGCCGCGGCGGGCCAGTTCCGCCAGCATGAATTCGCCGCGGAAGCGCTTGCCGCGCAGGGTCAGTGCCGTGCGGGCCTCATGCTCCCTCATCGCCTCGCATTCGGCCATGATGGCGTCGTGCTCATTGCGCCAGTGCTGCATGAGACGTTCAAGCCGGTCTGCACTTGAGGCTGCGAGCGCCTCGGCCGGTTGCGTTTCCAGCACGGTGCCGGTGAGCAGATCCTTCAGGCGGGTGGCAATGTCGTCCCCGTTCATCCAGTCGCCGCGCAGGTCGGCGATAAAGGCATCTGCAAGCGGTGTCGCTGCGACCTCCTTGCCGGTCTCCTGATCCAGACCGAAGAAGAAGCCGATGCTGGAGCGGACACTGACACCGCGGCTCCGGGCCCGGAGCCACGTACCCAGCAGGGCGGCATTGACATGGCGGCCGACCTGCAGGGGGCTGTCGAGCACCACTTTCGGGGCAGCCGTCGGCCGGTTAAGAAAGGTCACCGGCGCACGGAACGCGAGAAGGTCAAGCGGCAGATCGCGGCAGAATGTCAGCCCGAATGCCCATCGCTCTCCGCGCCGGCCGGCGCGGCCCACACGCTGGCGATAGTTCGACACCGAGGGCGGGACGTTGGAGTTGAACACCAGCGACACCAGCGGAATGTCGATGCCCATCTCCATGGTGGTCGAACAGTTCAGCAGGTTGATTTTGCCCGCCGAAAAGTCATCCTCGTAGTGCTTGAGAACCGGCCGCTCGATCTGGGCCGAATGCTCCTGTGCGCGCAGGAACGGCGGATAGATCGCCAGACGGTCATGCAGGTTGGTCCAGAGCCCCTGCCGGCGAAGGGCCCCGACCTGAGGGTCCGTTTCCAGCCACCGGGCCGTTTCTGCCTGCTCGCCGGGGCCAAGACCGCCGGCATTGGCCTGCGGCAGCCGCGGCAGCGCAATCCGGGTCATGGGCTGTGCGATATCGTGGGGCGTCCGGCCGGCAACGGATGTGCCGAACAGGCGGCGGGTGACCGGGCAGAGGAAGGCCGTGGTGACCGGCAGTACGGCCATTCTGGCGCGGTCCAGCCGCCAGCCGCCCCGGCCCACATTCCGGGCGGCATGGCTGGTGATCAGCTGCCAGAGAGCCTCCAGCACCTCGCCGATGCGATCCTGATCCTGCCGGTCCGATGCATCGGCCTTCAGAAGACCGGCAACGAGGCCGACAAGCTGTCTTTGCTGGCCGAAGGGCACCGGGCCGGGCCATTGCCGGTCGTTGCTGTCCATGCCGGAGCGGTCGCTCCCCGCCGCAAAAACTGATCTCAGCCGTCCGCTGCGCGGGGCCACGATCGGCACCATCCATTCCGGCACATCCATGGCGAGCGGCGAGCGGAATTCGCTGTCGATCGCGGCCAGAGCAAGGCCGGTGTAGCCATCGCCATCGATGCCGGCTGCTGACAGGGCCGGCGGTATGCGGAGCGGTGCCGCGCGCTCAAGGTCCGGAAAGGCGAGCCGCAGCAGCCCCATGGTTTCCGGGTTGTTCTGCACGCGGGGCCGGCGGAGCAGTTCGCGCAACAGGAACATTTCGGCCAGATTGCGGGGATCGTCCTCGATCTCGCGGCCGCCGATCGCCCGCCCGATCCAGACGGCGCTGGCGAACCCGGTCAGGTCGCGCTGCGTGGCAAAGCCGGCCACGAGATCCGGCCAGCGGACAACGGCGTTTCCGTCGCCTGTCAGTTCGGCATGCTGCTTTTCATAATCGGCGAGAACATCCCTCAGGCTGTCGCCGGCCTTGCGAAGAGCCGCAATGCGCTGCTCCAGTTCAGCGATTGCCGCGGGATCGGCGCCGCGGGGGCGTTGCTGCACGGCATGCCAGAGAAAGGCGCGCGTGAGCGTGCGCTCTGCGTCCTGCTGCATCTTGGCCGCCAGACGCGCCACGCCCTGCCGGCTGTCGGTGAAGCTCAGCGCCCGCCGTCCGCCCATCGGCAGCCCCTGCGCCTGCGCGTGGGGTGCCAGCGCCTCTATCAGGCGCGGTGCGGCGCCGCTCATGAAGAACGGCGGTCCGAACCGCAGCGGTCTGAGCCAGGCGCGGGCGGCGGCGGCGCAGCAGGTTCGCTCTGTTCTGGCCTCGATCAGTTGCAGACGGGCGCTGCGGCGCGACGACGGCACATTGTCGAAGATGTCGCCGGAGGCGATGTCGATGTGGACGCAATGCGCCGCCGAGCCGGGCCCGAGCCAGACAGGCTGAATATCGCCTGCGATCGTCTTGTCGGCGTCGTCATCGTCGTTCGGTTCCGCGTCGACGGCAAAGTCGTCCTCCGGCGCCTGCATCAGCGGCATCAGGCGCGGCAGGGCGCCATATCGCACACCGGCGGCGAGAAAGGGGGTGCCGCATTCCGCACAGGCCAGCACCTCGAAGGCCGGTGCCGTGCAGCCGCAATGATCGCGCTGGGCCAGATGAACCGCGCCGAACGGCCAGTCTGCCCCGGCGGCCGTCAGGTCCGGCTGACGTTCCGGGCAGTCCGGGTCGATGCACGCCCAGATGCCGCCGAGCGGACGATGGAACAGATGGGTCCGCCACGGCAGCAGCCGGTCATCTCCCCTGCATGCTGTCGCACCGGCATCGAGAACGGCCTGCGCATCGGCGCGCCGCGTCCGCTCGCCGAACAGCACCGCCGATACATCACCCAGAGAAACCGCATGCTCGCCCATGCGACGGCGCAGGGACTGGATGCGCGGATGGGCGGCCATCTGCTCAAAACGCTCGCCAGATGTCAGATGCTGCCAGTGCGCCGGGTCGATTGGCCTGTCCGTCCCGGGGGCGGGCATCTCAGGATCGACTGTCTGGCCGGTAATGACGCTGACCCGGTCTTCCGGCGTGCCGGCCAGAGCGGACAGGAAGGCGCGCAGCTGCGTCACCGCCCCGCCGTCGCCGATCGTTGCGGATGTCGCCATCAGCCGGACACCGTCCGGCCGGACACCGAAAGCAGACCGTACCCGCCGCAGCAGCAGCGTCATCTCGGCGGCCTGAGCGCCGATATAGCCGTGCGCCTCGTCAAGCACGATCCAGCGCAGGGCTTCCTGCGAGACATCGAGAATGGGGGCGTCGCCGGCTCTCAGCAGCAGGTATTCGAGCATGGTCACGTTCGTGACGAGAATTTCCGGCGGATTCTCGCGGATCGACCTTCGGTCCGCGACCTCGATGCCATCGAGACCGCTGCCCGGTTCTCGCCGGACACTGCGCAGCGTTTCTGGGGTGTCGCCATTGTAGAGGGCAAAGCGAACCTTTCCGCCGAGGCCCGATGCCCAGGCGGCCAGTCGTTCGCGCTGGCTTTCGATCAGCGCGTTGAGCGGGTAGAGCAGGATGGCCCGCACACCCCGGCGGGCGGGGCTCTTCAGCGTCAGGAGATCGTTCAGGATCGGAATCAGGAAGCATTCCGTCTTGCCGGACCCCGTGCCCGATGTGACCAGAACGGAGCGCTGCTCCTGCAGGCTTTCCCGCCATGCCGCGAGCTGATGCGCGTAAGGCCGCAGGTCACGGCGCATCGCGTAAGTGGTCGCGCGCTCCAGCGCGGCAACGAGATCCGGTGACAGCAGGCTGCCCGAGAGGTCCGACAAGGTCTGGTCGGCTGCGCGCCAGCGCCGCGCGATCTCAAACACCGGATCGGCCAGAA
Organism: Pseudoxanthobacter sp.; assembly: GCF_036822375.1. Classification (NCBI taxonomy): domain Bacteria; kingdom Pseudomonadati; phylum Pseudomonadota; class Alphaproteobacteria; order Hyphomicrobiales; family Segnochrobactraceae; genus Pseudoxanthobacter; species Pseudoxanthobacter sp. Next base: position 6,127 of record NZ_DAISHT010000129.1, read on the forward strand.
AGGAATCCCGCTCACCGGGCGCCGCCGAAAGCCGGTCGAGCAGCAGAGTATTCAGTCCCGCGGAGCGGATGCGGGCCCAGGACGTAACAGCCGATGCCGCACTGCGACCGACGGCGCTCAGGGCGGCTGACAGGCCGGACGACGGTGGCTGCTGCTCGAAAACGGGGTCAGACACAGGCGGGGAACCTTCCGGCGAGCCTTATGGCTATGGGCAGGGCGGTATCGAACCACCCCGGCAGGGCGAGGCGCAGAGACAGCAGGCGCAGGCGGTCGGCGGCGCCGGGCGGCAGCCGCCGCCCGGTGGCGATCTCGGCCGCCACGAGCGGCGCCTCGATGACCGGCATCCAGACCGGGTCGAACGGCTGACCCTGCAGATGAAGGTGTTGCGCGGCGATGCCGGAAACGCCGTCCGGCAGCGGATCGGAGCCGCTGCCGGCCACGGCCTTGCTGGCCGCGGCACGGAAATCCCGCCAGCGCCAGTCCGCTATCAGGGGCACCAGGCGGCCGCCTTCGCCCGCCAGCGGCCTCAGACCACAGGCAAGAAAGGCGCTCGCGAGATGGCCGGCGAGTTCGGGGCGGGCGGCTTTGAGAAGGCCGGCGCGGCGTTGCAGGGCCGCCTCAAGAATGCCGGTTGCTGTTTCTTCGGGAAACACGGCCATCAGGCTGCGCGTCCGGCCTGTCATCGCGGCCCGCAGACCGGCGGTCCAGTCGTCGATGCGGACAAGTGCGAGCCATGCGGGGGCGATCTGGTCGAGTGCCAGCGCTGCGGGCAGCGCGGGATCCTCCACCAGCATCAGCATCGCGACCAGAGCGGCCGGAACGTCGCCGAGCGCCTGTACCTGATCGAGGCCGCCTGCGTCGCCGGCTGCCATGACGGCCTCGATCCGGCTCCAGATCATCAGCAGGCCCTCTTTGTCTGCCGCATCGAGCAACTGGCGGAACAGAATGGCGTAGTCGCTGATCCGTTGGTCTCGCGTCGAGGCCGGGCGTGCTGATCGCGTCCATGTGACCGGCCTCATGATGCCGTGTTCCGCTGAGCGTCCCTGAACGAACCAGAGCCCTTCCTCGCCCGGCCACTGACTGAGGTCGACCGGTCCGTCGAAGGCAGCGGCCATCGTTGCCGGCGGGCCATCGAGACGGACGGCCTTCAGGTCCCAGCGGCCGCTGAGCGGAAGAACCGGGCCGTCGATTCCGGGTGCCGCCCGGTCATAGCGGCCCACCTGCACGCGCCCGCCAACGGCATCCGTGCTGATGCTGACAGTGATCCGCTCATCCGGCCCTGTCATGGCGAGCAGCGCGCGCAGCAGCGGTTCATAGGCGGCAAGACGAATATCGCCGTCGGCCTGCATGGCCACGCTGGCGCCTGAATAAGGCAGTCGGAATTCCAGCTTGCCGCCGCTCGGCGGCAACTGCCCGCGCCAGCCGCCGAGGCTGCCGAGGGCGACGGGCGTATCGCGCTTCTGCAGCCGGTGCCCGTCCGGGTCGACGAACATGCCATGACGCGCCGGCCAGAAGGCCTCCAGATCGAGCTGTTCGCCGCTGACAGGATCGAAGAGATGCAGGGCGACCTTCGCCGGCGCGGCGCCGTCAACGGCGAGGTCAGCAATCGCGGTGCCGTCCGGCGCCGCGTGTGTGAGACAGGGCGAGGGGCCGCCCGCGGCTGAGAGGGAAAGGCACCATTCCGGCGCCAGACCTTTGCCTTCGAAGGTCAGCCGGCCCGGTCCGGTCTCCCGGAGCCGGGCGCGAAAGTCCGCTGGCAATACGGCCAGTCGGGTCCGGGCGAGGATTTCGCCGTTCTTCCGGTGCCACTCTGCAACGCGCCCGCCGAGGACGCCCGGCAACGGGCGTTCCCGGACGGCGATACGCAGAAAACTCTGTCTCTGGCCGCCCCAGTAGCAAGGCTCGCCAAGCATGACCGGAATGGGGCCGGTTGCACGCCAGCCTGCCGGCTCCGGCCCCGTCGCCACCAGCCGGGCCGGTTCGTCTTCACTGGCCGCCCCCGTCTGCACGGCGATGCGGTGTTCGCCGACGATGGCGGTACCCGTGCCTGATACGGCATGGAGCGTGCTGCCCGCGACGGGGCCGGGCTCTGCTGCCAGCAGCGTGAGGCCTTGCCCCGTCCCGACCGCTGCGCCGGCGGGGGCGAGCAGCCAGAGCTGCGGTGCCCGCGTGCGGCCGCTGGCGAGCGGCGCCAGAACGGAGCCGTCCTGCTCTTCCGGCCGCCACAGACTGACCGCTTCGGCCGGTGCCGGCAAACCGGGGTCGAGCACGACGTCACACAGGTGTCTGCCGTCGGCATGGACCGACATCGTAACGGCGACATCCGGCGGCAGGGGCACCTTCAGCACGTCGCAAGCGCCGGGGCGGGACAGGCGCCACCCGTCGCCATCCGGCACCGCAAGGCAGGCGAGACCGGCCGGCAGAGCGGTGCCGAGCGGCAGCAATCGCAGGCGCAGGGTCCGGTCGATCGTCGCCGGCAGCAGCGCTGCAGGCAGAAAGCCGCTGGCTTCGAAGACCACGATGCCGATGCGGCCGGCCCCGTCGGCCGCCCGCATCAGGCGCCGGTGCACGATCATCCGGCCGTCGGAGCCGGTCTGCCGCTCTGCCCGAAGCGCCGGCCGGATCAGGTTGGCGAGTGCCGCCTCCGAAAGCCGCAGCGGCAGGCGGAGCCGCCAGTCCGGAACCGTCCCGTTCAGATAGCGCTCCGCCGTCTGCATCGGGATATGGTCGGGAATCCGAGCACGCAATTTCGCCAGAGCGATTGCCAGATCGGCAAAGAGACGCGCGCTGTCGTCCGACTGAAAGACCTGCGGCAGCGCGTACGTGCGGCGTTTGGCGATCTGGAACGCGAATTCGGCTCCGAGCGCGCCGACCTTTTCGACCTCGTGCAGAATGGCGAGGAACACAGCGCAATGGTGCCCGATCTCCGCCAGCAGGGCGTCCGGCATGCCGCCTTCCGCCATCAGCGAATACAGGAACTGATGGGTGCCGCCGGTCGTCGTGCCGACACGGCGCTTCCAGCGCGCAAGGCCACACTCGACGAGAAGCTCCCTGTCGATAGCGTTGCGCTGCAGACCGAGCGGCGCCAGCAGGAAATTCCATTTCAGAGCGCCGCCCGGATGACGGGTGCGGATGCGCTCAGAAGCCCACAGCACAAAGGCCATGGCGGCATCCGGCGATATCCGGCCCCTGCTGAGGCTCTGGCGAAGATCGGCTTCAACGGCGGCGGACGCCTCTCCGTCGCATCCGTAAGCAAAAAGGGGGCGCCCGTCAGGCGATTTCAGCCCCTGAGACATCAGAACACATTGTACGGATGGCAACATCTGGCAGCGACCCCGTCTGCCGGCATCGGGCTGCCCCTTGTCACGGGAACCTCGCGAGCCGGACCACCGAAGCCTGCCTGAGAGTCTTTAAGTGCGCAATCTGTGATAGATAAGACGAACCGCCGCATCCCGCCGGGGCGATCCGGCGGCGGGGACGGGAAAACACACCCGGCGGCGCCGCTGCCGGAGGGCATGGAGACATCGCGATTCCGCCCCGGACGAACATCGGATTGCGATGCCGCGAAGTCGCCGGGCGCAGAACAGGGGGAGGGTCGTTTGAGGCGGTTCGCCTGAGAGCGGCCGGAAGATGGTGGGCGGTGAGGGGTTCGAACCCCCGACCCTCTGGGTGTAAACCAGATG
>NZ_DAISHT010000130.1:0-9801 GCF_036822375.1 Pseudoxanthobacter sp.
TCATGGCAGCCTCGTTGTCCTTGCCCGCATCGCCTGCGGAGGTCCGTCCATTGGTCATAATCGGGGTCGTGGTCTCGCCCTGGCGCCGGATGTCGCCGCCGGCGGGCACGCTGTAGGCAATGTCATCGTTGCCGCTAGCCGGCAGCTCAGTCTGTTCGTCCATCAGAAACCGTCCTTGAACCAGCGCCCGACCCTGGCCAGATAGCCGTCGGTTCCGGTCAGCACCGAGCGGGAGAACCGCACCGGCACCTGTTCGTATTGAACCACCTGCGGGTAGACGACGAGGCCTACCACTGCGGCGAATGCCGGGCCCTTGGCGGCATCCGGCAGACCGGCCACCCCGAGCGGGCGGCCAAGGCGCACCGAACGTCCGAGAACCCTGCGGGCTACGTCGGGCATGCCGGTGAGCAGGCTGCCGCCGCCTGTCAGCACGACCCGGCGCCCGATGCGTCCGGCGAAGCCAGAGGCCGCCAGCCGGTCGCGCACGAGCTCAAGAATTTCGTCCACCCGGGGGCGGATGATGCGGTTGAGGTGGCCGCGCGGCACCTGATGGGAGGAGCCGGCGTCGTATTCCCCGACCGGATTGATGACCAGCACGTCGCGTTCGTCGCTGGTGCCGGCAAGGGCGGTGCCGTGCAGCGTCTTCAGCCGCTCGGCATCCTGCACCCGGATGGAAAGGCCGTTGGCGATGTCGAGCGTCACATGGGCGCCGCCGATCGCCAGGGCATCGACGTGAACCAGATGGCCGTCGTTGAAGACGGCGATGGAGGTGGTGCCGCCGCCGATGTCGACGCACGCGCAGCCCAGCTCCGCCTCGTCGTCCACCAGCGTGGCGAGCCCGCTGGCATAGGGCGTCGCCACCACCGCCTCGATGTCGAGATGGCTGCGGCCGACCGACAGCAGCAGGTTGCGCAGCGGCGCCGTCTCCGCCGTCACCACGGTGAGATCGATGCCCAGCCGGCGGCCCAGCATGCCGCGCGGCTCCTGAATGCCGCGGCTGCCGTCGAGCGTGAACCCGGTCGGCAGGGTGTGGATCACTGTGCGGCCGGCATCGACGGCATGGCTGCCGCCGGCCGAAAGCACGCGGCGGATGTCGCTTTCACCCACCGTGCCGGAGGAAACGTCCACCTGCGCGGAGAAGGCGGAACTCGCCAGCCGGCCGCAGGTGACGGTGACGATGAGCGATTCCACCGTCACGCCGGCCATGCGCTCGGCCGAATCGACCGCTAGGCGGATCGCCTGCTCGGCCGCGTCCAGATCGACCACCACGCCCGACTTGAGGCCGCGGGCGCGCTGATAACCATAGCCCAGCACCTCGATGGCGTGGGTGCGGCCGGACAGGATGTCGGCCTCGCTGCGCGGCTTGAGCCGTGCGATGAGGCAGGCAACCTTGGTGGAACCGACATCCAGCACGGTGACGAGCGAGGAGCGGTGCTGCGGCAGCGGTTTCAGGCGCATGGTGGAATCGGAGCCGGTGCGGATCATGTATCGGCTCCCTTGGGTTTCGCCTTGATCTTCTTGAGCTGTTCGGTGCGCGTTTCCATGCCGCTCCCGGTGAGGCGCACCACGACACGGTCGGGCAGGCGCAGGTCCACGACATCGATATCGCGCGAGAGCAGGCCGCTTTCGGCATCGAGCTGGGCAATGCCGGTCAGCGCCTCGATCGGGTTCTGTTCCGGCAGGCGCAGCACGATGCCGTCCTTCAGCACCACATCCCAGCGCCGCTCGCCGATGCGCACCAGCCCGCGCAGCTTGCCGGCGAGGCCCGGCACCGCGTTGACCATGTCGAAGGCCTCACGGGCAAGCTGCGGCGCGCCGTTGCCGGCCACGAGCGGCAGCGGGTGGGCCGTGGGGTCGACGTCCTCGGCAATCACGCGGCCGGTTTCGTCGATGAGAAAGAAGCGGTGGTCGTTGAGCCACAGCGCATAGGGCGTGCGCTCGCTCACCTTCACCGCGAGAGTGTTCGGATAGAGCTTCTGCACCGTGGCGGTGTCGATCCACGGCAGCGCCTGCACCCGCTCGCGGGCGGACGACACATCGAAGGCCACCAGCGACACGCCGGGATCGATGGCGAGGGCGGCCAGCAGGGCCGAGTCGGATGTCTCGGCCTGCCCGCTCATCTTCACCGCGGTGATGGCGAAGCCGGACGAGGCCGTCGCGGCATCGATGACCGCCGCGCTGTGGCCGCCGGCGATGATGCCGTAGGCCAGCGTCAGACCGAGGAAGGTGATGGCGCCGGCCGTGCCGGTGCCGCGCGGCACCGCCTCCAGCTCGTCCATCGTGCGCGCGAGGATGCCCCGGCGCGACCGGCCGATCGGCAGGCCGGCTTCGGCCGACCCGGACCACGCCTCCCTCCCTCTGGTCTGTCGCCTCACCGATCGCAACTCGCGTCCTCCACCATCCAGCTCACCAGTTCGGGGAAACTCATGCCCTGATGGGCGGCGAGTTCCGGAACCAGCGATGTCCCTGTCATCCCGGGCTGGGTGTTAACCTCCAGGATCACGAGATCGTCCTTTTCCGCGTCGTAACGGAAATCCGACCTCGAAACCCCGCGGCACCCCAGCGCCCGGTGCGCTTCGAGGGTTAGTTTTTGGACATTTTGGTAAATTTTCGGTTTAAGCCTGGCGGGCAGTTCGTGACGCGATGCGCCCGGGAGATATTTGGAATCATAGTCATAGAAGGCGTAGCCCACCGGGACGATTTCGATAATTCCGGTGGGGGAATCGTTAATGACCGCGCAGGTCAGCTCCTGACCGGCCACGAAGCGCTCCGCCATCAGCACCTCGCCGTAGTGCCAGCCGGCCGACGACAGGGCTTCCGGCGGCCGGTTCGCGCCTTCCCGCACGATCAGCACGCCGAACGACGAACCCTCGCAGATGGGTTTCAGCACATAGGGCGGCGCCATCACATGGTCGCGCGCGGCCTCGGCCCGCGTCACGATGCGGTGGTTTGCAACGGGCAGGCCGGCTGCGGCGAAAACGCCCTTGGCCTTTTCCTTGTTCATGGCCACGGCGGAGGCCAGAACCCCGGAGTGGGTGTAGGGAATCTGCATGATTTCCAGCAGGCCCTGAATCGCGCCGTCCTCGCCGAAGCGGCCGTGCAGGGCGTTGAAGGCCACGTCCGGCCGCAACCGCTCCAGCACGGCGGCAATGTCGTGACCGACATCGACCGGCGTCACGCGGTAGCCGGCCTCTTCAAGCGCGGCGGCGCAGGCCCGGCCGGAGTTGAGCGACACCGGCCGCTCGCTCACCCAGCCGCCCATCAGGACGGCGACATGCTTGGCTTGGCTCATGCTCTTTTCCCTCGCAAGAACACCCGGACCGCAGTGCATTTCGCTGCCGGATGTGTTCGTTCTGCCACAGCCTTGCGGCGGCATTGTTGCCGTCGGAAAGGCGGGATTTGTCTCAAATTGTAACCGGTTGGCCACACTTTGCCCGTCAGGCACGGTGTGGAGAGACAGGGCGGGCGGCCAGCCGCGTCCGGGCCGGCGCGAATCGGCGATTCGTTAATCCTGATGGCGCGGCAGCGGCGAAACGGCGGCGCCTTCCGGCAGCCGGCCGATGCGGCGAATCTCCCAGTGGAGATCGATTCCGCTGGTCTCCTTCACCCGTGCGCGGACCGTTTCGCCGAGGCGCTCGATATCGGCTGCCGTGGCGCCGCCGGTGTTGAGGAGAAAGTTGCAGTGCAGCCCGGAGACCTGCGCGGCGCCGATGGTAAGGCCGCGACAGCCGGCGCGGTCGATGAGCTTCCACGCGCTCTCGCCCGGCGGGTTCTTGAAGGTCGAGCCGCCGGTGCGGCTCTTCACCGGCTGGGTCGCCTCGCGCGAGGCGGTGATTGCGTCCATCTCCGCCTGAATGGCGTCGCGGTCGCCGGGCGTGCCGGCGAAGGTGGCCTGCGTGAAGATCAGGTCGCCGGGGGCGGCGGTGCGCCGGTAGGAAAAACCCATGTCGTCGCGCGACAGGCGCACGGGCCGGCCCTGCCGGTCCAGCGCCTCGGCCCGCACGAAGCGGTCGGCGGTCTCCGCGCCATAGGCGCCGGCATTCATGCGCAGGGCGCCGCCGATGGCGCCGGGAATGCCGCGCAGGAACGACAGCCCCGCCAGCCCGGCTTCCGCCGCCGCGCGCGCCACGCGCACATCCGCCGCGCCGGCGCCGGCGGTGATTTCGCAGCCTTCGACCGAAATGGCCGCAAAAGCCTTCGCCGTCAGCCGGATGACGACGCCTTCGATGCCGCCGTCGCGCACCAGCGTGTTGGAGGCGAGCCCCAGCACCGTCACCGGCACGCCGGCGGGAATGGCGGCCAGTCCGGTGGCCAGATCCGCGGCATCGGCCGGCAGGAACAGCACGTCCGCCGGCCCGCCGGTGCGGAACCATGTGAAGCTTGCCATCGGCGCATCGGCCATGAGGTGGCCGCGCAGCGGCCCGCCGGCGGCGGCCTCGATGGCCGCCTTCAGCGCCTCGCCCGCGCTCATTGCGCCGGCACCGGATCGAGTGCCGCCAGCTCCTTCGGCAGCGCATAGGCCCACTGGGTGATGGAGCCTGCGCCGAGGCAGACCACGATGTCGCCCGGCTTCACCCGCGCCTGCACCAGCGCGGCGAGATCGGCGCGGTCGGCCAGCGAGACCACGTCGCGGTGGCCGCCGGTCTTCAGGCCCTGCACCAGCGCCTCGCGGTCCACGCCGGCAATGGGCGCCTCGCCGGCGGCATAGACATCGGCGACGATCACGGTTTCCGCGTCGTTGAAGCAGGTGCAGAAATCGGCGAACAGGCTCTGCAGGCGGGTGTAGCGGTGGGGCTGCACCACGGCCACGACGCGGCCTCTGGTGGCCTCGCGCGCGGCCTTGAGCACGGCACGGATTTCCACCGGGTGGTGGCCGTAATCGTCGAAGATATCGACGCCGTTCCAGGTGCCGGTATGGGTGAAGCGCCGCTTGACGCCGCCGAAGCCGGCAAGGCCGCGGCGGATCGCCTCCGCGCCGATGCCCAGCCGGTCGGCCACGGCCACCGCGGCGGTGGCGTTGGAAACGTTGTGGCGGCCGAGCACCGGCAGCGACAGCCCCTCGATGAGCTTGCTCGCCCCGGTCGCCCGGTCGTGGATGGAGACCGAGAAGGTGGAACCGCGCGCCCCCATGGCCACGTCGGAGCAGCGCACGTCGGCCTGCGGATTGAAGCCGTAGGTGATGATGCGGCGGTCTTCGATCTCGCGCACCAGGCTCTGCACCTCCGGGTGATCGAGGCACATCACGGCGAAGCCGTAGAACGGCACGTTCTCCACGAACTGCTCGAAGGCCGCGCGCACCTTCTCGAACGAGCCGTAATGGTCGAGATGCTCGGGGTCGATGTTGGTGACCACGGCCACGTCGGCCGGCAGCTTCAGGAAGGTGCCGTCGGATTCGTCGGCCTCCGCCACCAGCCATTCGCCGGCGCCGAGGCGGGCGTTGGTGCCGTAGGCGTTGATGATGCCGCCGTTGATGACCGTCGGGTCGAACCCGCCGGCATCGAGCAGGGCGGCCACCAGCGAGGTGGTGGTGGTCTTGCCGTGGGTGCCGGCGATGGCGACCGACTGCTTCAGGCGCATCAGCTCGGCCAGCATCTCCGCCCGGCGCACCACCGGCAGGAAACGGGCGCGCGCCGCCACCAGCTCCGGGTTGTCGCGCCGGACCGCGGACGAGACGACGATGACCGTCGCCGCCCCGAGGTTCTCCGCCCGGTGGCCGATGGCCACGGCAATGCCCTTTTCGCGCAGGCGGGCGACGTTGGCATTTTCGGCAATGTCCGAGCCCTGCACCGGGTAGCCGAGATTGTGCAGCACTTCGGCGATGCCGCTCATGCCGATGCCGCCGATGCCGACGAAGTGAACGGGGCCGATGTCGCGCGGCATTTTCATGGGGTGAGATCTCCGTCTTTGCGGGCGGTCGCCTCGACGAGATCGGCCAGACGCTCCACGGCGTCGGGCATCGCAATCGCGCGGGCGGCGGCCGCCGCCGCGGCCAGACGCTCCGGGGCGCCGGCCAGCTGTGTGATTTCCTTCGCCAGCCGGTCAGGGTCGGCGGTCAGATCCGTCTGGGCAATCGGCCAGGCCGCGCCCACGCCCGCCAGAACGGCGGCATTCGTTGCCTGATCCTGATCGCGCGCGTGGGGCAGCGGCACCAGCACCGCCGGACGCCCGATGACGGACAGTTCCGCCACGCTGGAGGCCCCGGAGCGGCACACGATGAGATGGCTTGCCGCCATGCGCGCCGGCATGTCGGTGAAGAAGGGGGCGAGTTCGGCGGCAACGCCGAGATCGGCATAGGCCCTGCGCACCCGCTCCATATCTTCCGGCCGGGCCTGCTGGGTCAGCTTCAGGCGGGCGCGCAGGGCGGGGTCGAGCCGGGCGATGGCCGGCGGCACCAGATCGGCAAAGGCGCGCGCGCCCTGACTGCCGCCGAACACCAGAAGGCGGAACGCGCCCCCCGCGACCGGCGCCTCATAGGGCGTGCGGGCGGCTTCCAGCACCGCCGGCCGCACCGGGTTGCCGGTCAGCGCCAGCTTTGCGGTCCACTCCTGCGTGCCCTTCGGGCGTTCAAAACCGGTGGCGATGCGGGTGGCGTGCTTTGCCAGCAGGCGGTTGGCCCAGCCCACCACGGCGTTCTGTTCGTGCAGGATGGTGGGAACGCCCCGCAGCCGCGCGGCGGTCAGCGGCGGCACGGTCGGGTAACCGCCGAAGCCGACGACGACCGCCGGCCGGACCCGGCCGACGATGCCGAGCGACTGCACGAGGCCGCGTGCCAGTGCGAAGCCGGTTCTTGCCAGCGCCACCGGCGAGCGGCCGGTGACGGTGGCGGACGCAACGATATGCACCGTGCGCGCCGGGAAGGCGGAGCCGTATTTGTCGGCCCGCTCGTCGGTGATCAGATCCACCGTCCAGCCGCGTTCGCCGAGGGCGTGGGCGAGGGCCTGCGCCGGAAACAGATGGCCGCCGGTTCCCCCGGCGGCCAGCAGAACGGTTTTCCCGCCGGGGCGCGTCATGCCGGCCGCTCCTGCCGGATGAGCGTCAGCGGCCGCAGCACGCTGTCGACGCGCGGCCGGCGGCGGGTGAGCGCCAGCACGAAGCCCATTTCCAGCGCAATCGCCACCAGCGACGAGCCGCCGTAGGAGATGAACGGCAGCGTCATGCCCTTGGCGGGCATCAGGTGCAGGTTCACCGCCATGTTGATGCAGGCCTGCACGCCGAACAGGATGACGAGGCCGGCAGTGGCAAAGCGCACGAACGGATCGGGCTCCTCGCGCGCATGGTTGAGACCGCGCAGGATGATGAAGCCGAACAGCGCCACGAGCCCGATGCAGGCGATGATGCCGAATTCCTCTGCCGTCACCGCGAACACGAAGTCGGTGTGGGCATCCGGCAGGATGCGCTTCATCGTGCCCTCGCCGGGGCCGACGCCGAACCAGCCGCCGGCGGCAAAGGAATCCATGGCGGTGTCGACCTGAAAGGTGTCGCCGCTGGTGGGATCGAGGAAGCGGTTGATGCGGCCGGCGAAGTGCGGAAACACGAAATAGGCGCCCACCAGGCCGAAGCCGCCGGCAACGGCGAGGCCGGCCACGAAGAACCACTGCAGACCGGCCAGAAAGAACAGCGCGCTCCAGGTGATGGTCAGCAGCGTCGCCTGCCCGAGGTCGGGCTGGGCCACCACGGGGGCGAGCGTCATGATCAGCAGCGCGATGGCGAGCATGCGCCCGGGAAAGCCCGGCCGCCGGATGCCTTCCGCCAGCACATAGGCCACCACCACCACGAAGCCGGGCTTCAGGAACTCCGTCGGCTGGATGACGAGCCAGCGCCGCGAGCCCTTGATCTCCGTGCCGAAGAACAGCGTGGCGATGGTCCACAGCAGCATGACGGCGAACAGGATGAACGCCGCCTTGCGCACCTGCGGCGGACTGAGCAGCGACACCGCCACCAGCGTCAGCGCCGCCGGCACGGCATAGAACGCCTGGTTCTTGACGAAGTGATAGGTGCCGGCGCCGATGCGCTCGGCCACCGCCGGGCTTGCCGCGAACGACAGCACCACGCCGGAAGCGAGCAGGAACATGAGCGTGAACAGCAGGTAGCGGTCGATCGTCCACCACCACTCGGAAACCGGACTGCGGTCGATGCGCGAGGCCATCAGGCTTCTCCTTCGATCGTCACGCCCTCAAGGCCGGCTGCCAGCGATCGGAACACCTCGCCCCGCTCCTCGAAGGAACGGAACTGGTCGAACGAGGCGCAGGCCGGGGAAAGCAGCACCACCGGCTCGGCGCCGGTATCCGCGGCGGCATCGCGCGCGGCGGCGGCGGTCGCGGCGGCAAGGGTGCCGCAGCGCTCGAAATCCACCACGCCCTCAAGGGTCGCGGCGAATTCCGCCTCGGCCTCGCCGATCAGGTAGGCCTTCACGATCCGGCCGAAAAACGGCGCGAGATCGGCGATGCCGCCCGCCTTGGGCTTGCCGCCGGCGATCCAGTAGATGGTCTGGAAGCTCGCCAGCGCGCGGGCCGCGGCATCGGCATTGGTGGCCTTGGAATCGTTGACGAACAGCACCTTGCCGGCCCGCCCGACCACTTCGAGGCGGTGGGCGAGGCCGGGAAAGGTCGCAAGCCCCGCGGCGACGGTGGCGGCATCGAGCCCGGCGGCGCGCACCGCGGCGATGGCGGCGGCGGCGTTCTGGGCATTGTGGATGCCGCGCAGCGAGCCGATGCCCGTGAGCGGATAGCGCGCGCGCTCCGCCCCGTCGCGCGTCTCGGCAATGGCGCCGTCGCTGAAGGTGTAGGACAGCCCCCTGGCCACCGGCGGCCGGGTGGCGGAGATGACGGCGACCGAGCCGCCCGGTTCGCCGGCCGCCCGCATCATATTGGCAAGGAAGCGGCCTTCCTCCTCGTCGGTGCCGACGACGGAAACCGCGGGCCGCCCCACCTCGAACAGCCGGCGCTTGGCGGCGAAATAGCCGCCGCGGCCGCCGTGACGGTCGTAGTGGTCGGGGGTGAGGTTGAGGAACACGGCAATATCGGGATCGAGCCGGCGGGCCTGATCGGTCTGGTAGGACGACAGCTCCAGCACCACGATATCGCCGGGCTCCGGCCGCTCCAGATCGAACACCGGCACGCCGATGTTGCCGCCCATGTGCACTGCGCGGCCGCTCTGCGCCACCAGATGGCGGGTCAGGGCCGTGGTGGTGGACTTGCCGTTGGTGCCGGTGATGCAGATCACCGTGGCGCCGGCGGCGGCAATCTCGGCAAAATAGAGCCCGATCTCGTTATCGACCGGCACCCCGGCCTCCCACGCGCGCGCGATCACGCGGTGGGGGTGGGGGTAGAGGTGGGCAAGGCCCGGGCTCGTCACCAGAAGATCGAGCACCGGCCACGGCCCGGTGGCGAGGTCGGCCTGATCGACGCCGGAAAGGCCGGCCCGGGCGACCGCATCGGGGTTGTCGTCGTGCACGACGACGCTGGCCGCGCCGCCGGCCACGGCGGCCCGCGCCACGGCCCGGCCGGCCCGGCCAAGCCCGAGGATGGCGATGCGGCGACCCTTGAGATGCTCCAGCGCAAGCATGTCCGGTTCCTCAGCGCAGCTTCAGCGTCGACAGGCCGATGAGGGCCAGCACCATGGCGATGATCCAGAAGCGGATCACGACCTGCGGTTCCGTCCAGCCGAGCTGCTCGAAGTGATGGTGGATCGGCGCCATGCGGAACACGCGCTTGCCGGTGGTCTTGAACGAGATGACCTGAATGATCACCGACAGCGCCTCGATGACGAACAGGCCGCCGATGATGACCAGCACGACCTCGT
>NZ_DAISHT010000131.1:0-3375 GCF_036822375.1 Pseudoxanthobacter sp.
TCAAGGTCGCCTTCCAGATGGACCACATCTCCACGCTGAAGATCGCGGGAGATTCGGGGTTCGCCCTGATGCTCGAAGCGCAGCAGCGCGGCCACACGCTCTATCATTTCACGCCCGACCGGCTGGCGATGCGCGACGGTGCGGTGTTCGTCAACGCCGAGCCGGTGACGGTGCGCGACGTGGCCGGCGATCACTTCACGCTGGGCGCCCGGGAGCGGCTGGCGGTGACGGATTTCGATGTGGTGTTCATGCGGCAGGATCCGCCGTTCGACCTCGCCTACATCACCGCCACCCACCTTCTGGAGCGCGTGCACCCCGCAACGCTGGTGGTGAACAACCCGGCTGCGGTGCGCAACGCGCCGGAGAAGATCTTCGTCACCCACTTCCCCGACCTGATGCCGCCGACGCTGATCACCCGCGACCGCGCCGAGATCGACGCCTTCCGCGCCGAGTTCGGCGACATCGTCATGAAGCCGCTTTACGGCCACGGCGGCGCTTCGGTGTTCCGCCTCACCCGCGACGACCTCAACTACGGCTCGCTGTTCGATCTTTTCTCCGCCACGCTGCGCGAACCGTGGATGATCCAGCAGTTCATCCCCGAGGTGAAGCACGGCGACAAGCGCATCATCCTGATCGACGGCGAGTTTGCCGGCGCGGTCAACCGCGTGCCGGCGGAAGGCGACCTGCGCTCCAACATGGTGCGCGGCGGCGCTGCGAAGGCGACCGAGCTGACCGCGCGCGAACGCGAGATCGTCGCCCGCATCGGGCCGGAACTGTCGCGGCAGGGGCTGATGCTGGTCGGCATCGACGTCATCGACGGCCGCCTGACGGAGATCAACGTCACCGCCCCCACCGGCCTCAGGGCCATCCGCCGCCTCGGCGGCCCGGACGGCGCAGCGATGCTGTGGGACAAGGTGGAAGCCCGCGTCGCGGCCGCAAAGGCCGCGTGAGGCGGCCGGCATGGACGGCGGCGACAAGCCCCGGGCCGCAGACGGGCCGGCCCTTCGCCTGCGCCTGACCGATGCCCCGCCGGAGGCGGCGCGCGTCACGCTCGCCGCGGGCATCGTCGCGTTCAACGCCCCGCGCGTCGGCCTGCCGCGCGGCCGCCCGCTGGCGGTGCTGCTGGAAGACAGCGACGGCACCGTGGCCGGCGGCCTTCTCGGCCGCACCAGCTATGAGTGGCTTTATATCGAGCTGCTGTTCGTGCCGGAGGCAGCCCGCGGCTGCGGCACCGGCGCCGAACTCGTGCGCCGGGCGCTGGCGGAGGCCCGCGGGCGCGGGGCCGTCGGCGCGTGGGTCGATACCTTCGGGGCCCGCACGGCCGCGTTCTACCAGCGGCTCGGCTTTACCGTGTTCGGCACGCTGGAAGACCACCCGCCGGGCAACACCCGGTATTTCCTGAAACAGCGGCTGGACGGCGCCGCTCAGTTGGCGCCGTAAGGGCGCACGCCGTTGGGCGCGCCCAGCGTCATCGGCGGCGGCATCAGCAGCACTTCGTTTTCGGTCACGACGCCGTTGTGATCGAAATCCGCCCGGTCGAACCACCAGCGCATGAAATATTCGATGTAGGCGTCGCGCTCGATGCTGCCGCCGGGCATGGTGCCCAGCTCGCCTTCCACCCAGTATTCCTGCCGCGCCACCGTCCACTCGCGCGGGTTGGAGGCGCCCCACGCCGCAGCCGCGGCCCGGATCTCGCCGGCGGTGACCACGCCGTCCTTGTTGCGGTCGAGAATGTCGAAGCTGCGCGAACGCTCGCGGACCGCCTGTTCGCGGGTCACCTCGCCGTCGCCGTCGCCGTCGAGCCAGCGGAAGGTTTCCATGTCGCGCTCGCGCTGCGAGCGGCCGTCGTCGGCACGGGCAGGGACGGCAGCCAGAACGGCAAGGCAGGCGCACGCCGCGAGCCTGGCGAGACGGCTCCAATCCCTGCTGTCGATCATCCGTTCCGCTCCCTGCGCCCGGCCGGCGGGCCGCACATAAACACCGCGATCCTGCAAAAAACGGGGCGCCGTGCGCCCCGTCGGATGCGACCGCCTGCGTGCAGGCGGTCGCGGTCTGAAGCGCCGGTCCGGCCGGCCAGTCAGTTGCCAGTCAGGCCGGCATCGTCCCGGTCAGACGGACAGCCGGTCCAGCGCCGCCAGAATCGCATCCGTCATGACCTGCGTGCCGACCGACTTGTCGCCGCCGCCGATGTCGCGGGTGCGCACGCCGGTATCGAGAGCCGCCGCAATGGCATTGTCGAGCAGGACCGCCTCCTCGACGAGGCCGAACGAGTAGCGCAGCGCCATCGCGAAAGAGGCGATCATGGCGATCGGGTTGGCCGCGCCGGTGCCGGCAATGTCCGGCGCCGAGCCGTGCACCGGCTCATACATGGCCTTGCGGCGGCCGGTCGCCTCGTCCACCGCGCCAAGCGCCGCCGAAGGCAGCATGCCGAGCGAACCGGTCAGCATTGCGGCAACGTCCGACAGCATGTCGCCGAACAGGTTGTCGCACACGATGACGTCGAACTGCTTCGGCCGGCGCACGAGCTGCATGCCACAGTTGTCGGCCAGGATATGCTCCAGGCTGACATCGGCATATTCGCGCGCGTGGACGGCGGTCACGACTTCCTTCCACAGCACGCCCGACTTCATGACGTTGTGCTTTTCGGAAGACGATACCTTGTTGCTGCGCGTGCGGGCAAGGTCGAAGGCCACGCGGGCGATGCGCTCGATCTCGTAGGTCTCGTAGACCTGCGTGTCGACGGCGCGCTTCTGGCCGTTCGCCAGCTCGGTGATCTCCTTCGGCTCGCCGAAATAGACGCCGCCGGTGAGTTCGCGCACGATGAGGATATCGAGACCCTCGACCAGCTCGCGCTTCAGCGACGAGGCATCCGCCAGCGCCGGATAGCAGATCGCCGGGCGCAGGTTGGCGAACAGGCCGAGATCCTTGCGCAGCCGCAGCAGGCCGGCTTCCGGGCGCACCTCATAGGGCACGTCCGCCCACTTCGGACCGCCGACGGCGCCGAACAGCACCGCGTCGGAGGCCTGCGCCAGCGCCATCGCCGCATCGGTGATCGCCACGCCGTGGGCGTCATAGGCCGCGCCGCCCACCACGTCTTCCTCGATGGAGAACGCGCCGCCGCCGGCCCGCTGATCGAACCAGCCGATCACCCTGCGCGCCGCAGCCGCGATCTCCGTGCCGATGCCGTCACCGGGCAGGAGCAGGATCTTGTGGGTCGCCATGGCCAGACATCCTTGTTCTTCGCCGTTCCGAAAAGCGCTTCGCCCGGGCAGCGGGCCGCGGGCGGCGCAGGCATTTCCCGGGGGCTGTCGGTATCGCGTCGCTGCCTGCGATGCAAGCCGTCAGGAAGGCGGCACGGCGCGGGCAGCCGCCGGC
>NZ_DAISHT010000131.1:3475-9759 GCF_036822375.1 Pseudoxanthobacter sp.
CGCCGACCCATGCACCGGGCGCCGGGCTCCCCGGCAACAGCGACCGAGCCGGCTTGTTCGCAGGGCCTGCGATGCCCATAATGGGGACATCGGAAAGCCCTTTGCCCCATGAAACTCGACTCAAAGTTCTTCGACCGGATCCGCATCCGTCCGAACGAGACCGCCCGCGACGAGGCGGCAGCCCCGCTGTGCGCGTGGGAAGGATGCCGTGCGCCCGGCACCCACCGCGCCCCCATGGGCCGCGACCGCGAAGGCCAGTACCTGCACTTCTGCCTCGACCACGTCCGCCTTTATAACAAATCCTACAACTACTTCGCCGGCATGACCGATGAGGCGGTGGCCGCCTTCCAGAAGGATGCCACCACCGGCCACCGCCCGACCTGGGGCATGGGCGTGAACGCCTTCACCCCCGGGGCCGGCCCGGCAGCGGCGGCGGCGCGCCCCGGCACGCGGCCCTTTTCCGGTTCCGGCGCCGGCGGCGGCACCGCCGGCACGGCGCACGACCCCTTCGAACTGTTCAGCTTCCGCCGGGCCGCGGCGCGCAATCCCGCCGAACCCGCCCGCCGCCCGCTGACGGCCATGGAAAACCGTGCCTTCGAAACCTTCGATCTGGAAGCCGATGCCGGGCGCGAGCGCATCAAGGCGCGCTACAAGGAACTGGTGAAACGCCACCACCCGGACGCCAACGGCGGCGACCGCTCGTGCGAGGAGCGCCTGCGACAGGTGATCCAGGCCTATGGCGTGCTGAAGAACGGGGGGTTCTGCTAGGCAGCGGCGCCACGCCGATCCATCATTTTCCGTTGCCGGCGGATCAGTTCTTTTCATCGCTGCGGCGACAACATACCACTGGTGTGCCGGCCGTCCGAAGGGCAATAGTCCTTGCGGATTCGGATGCAGGCTGCCCGGCCGGCAGCCCGCCCGGTCGCGGGTGCAGCCGCAGGATGCCGCGCCCGCTGAGAGACGACGACACCGGCAGCCCCGCGGCTGCCCGACACCGAAGCCGGACCCGACCCCAGACAGAGCCGGGGCCGGCTTCAAGACCCAAGCGAACAGACGCCGGCAGCCCGCCCGGAAACCACCTTCCGTGCCGGCCGGAACCCGCGCGGCGTCACGGAGGCCCGATGACCGCTTCTGCCCCTGAGGCCGCCGCCGCGGCGGCCGCTTCTGCCACCGACAGCGCCCACATGCTGCCCGACACCACGGTGAAGGTGCGCGAGGTATTCGGCATCGACTCCGATCTGGTGGTGCCGGCCTTTTCGGCGGCCAGCGAATATGTGCCCGATCTCGACCCGGACTATCTGTTCGACCGGCCGACCACGCTCGCCATTCTCGCCGGCTTTGCCCACAACCGCCGCGTGATGGTGACCGGCTATCACGGCACCGGCAAATCCACCCACATCGAGCAGGTCGCCGCCCGCCTGCGCTGGCCGTGCGTGCGCGTCAACCTCGACAGCCACATCTCCCGCATCGATCTCGTCGGTAAGGATGCGATCGTGCTGAAGGAGGGCAAGCAGGTCACGGAGTTCCGCGACGGCATCCTGCCGTGGGCGCTGCAGACCAACACCGCGCTGGTGTTCGACGAATACGACGCCGGCCGCCCGGACGTGATGTTCGTCATCCAGCGCGTGCTGGAGCAGTCGGGCCGCCTGACCCTTCTGGACCAGAACCGCGTCATCCGCCCGCACCCGGCCTTCCGCCTGTTCGCCACCGCCAACACCATCGGCCTCGGCGATACCTCGGGCCTTTACCACGGCACCCAGCAGATCAATCAGGGCCAGATGGACCGCTGGTCCATCGTGACGGTGCTGAACTATCTGCCCCACGACCGCGAGACCGACATCGTGCTCGCCAAGGCCGCCCACTTCCAGGAAGAGCCGGATGGCCGCGAGACCGTGTCGCGCATGGTGCGGCTGGCCGACATGACCCGCAATGCCTTCATGAACGGCGATCTCTCCACCGTCATGAGCCCGCGCACGGTCATCACCTGGGCGGAGAACGCGCAGATCTTCGGCGATCTCGGCTTCGCCTTCCGCCTGACCTTCCTCAACAAGTGCGACGAGACCGAACGGCCGCTGGTGGCGGAGTTCTACCAGCGCTGCTTCGGCACCGAGCTGCCGGAATCGTCGGCCAACGTCGTGATGAGCTGACGGCACGCCACGCCGCAATGCCCGGGCCGGTTGCAAGGCCGGCCCGGAGCCACGACCATCGTGCATGCTGAGGAGGGCACGGCCGCCATGAAACGCCCGTCGAAGGATCAGGCCCCGACAGAGCCGTTCAAGCGCGCCGTTACCGGCGCCATGCGCGCCATTGCGCGCGATCCGGCGCTTGAGGTGACGTTTGCGGCCGACCGCCCCGGCCTTGCCGGCCATGCCGCCCGCCTGCCCGAGCCGCCGCGCCGGCCGACCCGCGCCGACCTCGCCATCACCCGCGGCATCGGCGATGCCATGGCGCTGCGCATCGCCTGCCACGATGCCCGTCTGCACCGCTCGCTCGCCCCGGAGGGCAAGGAAGCCCGCGCCGTGTTCGACGCCGTCGAACAGGCCCGCGTGGAGGCGCTGGGCGCCCGCCGCATGAGCGGCGTCGCCACCAATCTGGCGGCGATGCTGAAGGATCGCTACCACCGCGGCAACTATGCCGAGATCAGCGACCGCGCCGACGCCCCGCTGGAAGAGGCGCTGGCGCTGATGGTGCGCGAGCGGCTGACCGGCGCCCCGCCGCCCGCCGATGCCGACCGGCTCGTCTCGATCTGGCGGCCGTGGGTGGAGGAGAAGGCCAGCGGCGGGCTCGACCGGCTGATCGACAGCCTCGACGACCAGAAGCGCTTTGCCGCTGCGGTGCGCGACATCCTCGTCTCGCTCGACATGGCGGAAAAGGCGCAGGGCACCGAGGCCGACGAGAACCAGCAGTCGGAAACCACCGAAGAGGGCGAGGGCGACAACGAGCAGGCCGAGCAGGAAAGCGGCGCGGCCGAATCGAGCGAATCCGCCTCCGCCGATCAGGCCGAAGCCGGCGACGTGGACGAGGACGGCGGCGAAGCCGAGGCCGAAGAGGCCGGCGAACGCGAGATGGCCGAGGACGATTCGGACGACGAGGCCGACAGCGGTCAGGCGCCGCGCCCCGACTATCCGTTCTCCAACCGCCGGCCGGAAGGCGACTATAAGATCTTCACCACCAGGTATGACGAGATCGTGCGGGCCGAGGATCTGTGCGACACTGCCGAGCTGGACCGCCTGCGCGGCTTCCTCGACAAGCAGATCAGCCACCTGCAGGGCGTGGTCGCGCGGCTGGCGAACCGCCTGCAGCGCCGGCTGATGGCCCAGCAGAACCGCTCCTGGCAGTTCGATCAGGAAGAAGGCTGGCTCGACACCGCCCGCCTCACCCGCATCGTCATCGACCCGATGCAGCCGCTGGCCTTCAAGTACGAGGCCGACACCGCCTTCCGCGACACGGTGGTGACGCTGCTCATCGACAATTCCGGCTCCATGCGCGGCCGGCCGATTTCGGTCGCCGCCACCTGCGCCGACATTCTGGCCCGCACGCTGGAGCGCTGCGGCGTGAAGGTGGAGATTCTGGGCTTCACCACCAAGGCGTGGAAGGGCGGCCAGTCGCGCGAGGCATGGCTGCAGGCCGGCAAGCCCGTCGGGCCGGGCCGCCTCAACGACCTGCGCCACATCATCTACAAGGCCGCCGATGCGCCCTGGCGGCGCGCCCGGCGCAATCTGGGCCTGATGATGCGCGAGGGCCTGCTGAAGGAGAACATCGACGGCGAGGCGCTGGAATGGGCGCACCAGCGCCTGCTGGCGCGGCCGGAAGCCCGCCGCATCCTGATGATGATTTCCGACGGCGCGCCGGTGGACGATTCCACCCTGTCGGTCAATGCCGGCAACTATCTGGAAAAGCACCTGCGCTCGGTCATCGAGGAAATCGAGACCCGCTCGCCGGTGGAGCTGATCGCCATCGGCATCGGCCATGACGTGACGCGCTACTATCGCCGCGCCGTCACCATCGTCGATGCGGAAGAACTTGCCGGCGCCATCACCGACCAGCTTGCGGCGCTGTTTGAGGAAAAGCCGGCGGCCGAACGCGGGCAGAAGAAGAAACATGCCGGCGGAGGGCGCCGCGCCTGATGACGCGCCCGCCCCCGCAACGGCCGCGCCGGCGGCTGTCGCCGCGGGCCGTGCGGGCGGCGCTGATGGTCGCCATCGCGCTTTCCGCACCCGGCGCCGTGCTCGGCAGCCAGCTTGCCGATACGCTGCAGCCCGGCCCGCTGCCGGTCGAAACCGCGCCGATCGGCCATTTCGACCTCGCCCGGCCGGACCGCACCCGCTTCGGCGCCCTCACCTTTCTGGGCGGGCTGGCGGTGCGCTCGCCCGGGCGCGAGGTCGCCGGCCTTTCGGGCCTGACGCTGACGGGCGATGGCGACGACATTGTCGCCGTCTCCGATTTTGGCCGCTGGTTCCGCGCCCGCCTCATCACCGATGCCGAGGGCCGGCCGACCGGCCTCACCGACACATGGCTCGGCCCGATTCTCGATGTCGACGGCCGGCCCACCTACAAGAGCCGGGTCGATGCCGAGGCCATCGCCGCCCTGCCCGCCGGCGGCTTTCTGGTGTCGCTGGAAGGCCGCGGACTGATGCGCTTTCGCGGCCCCGATCCGTTCCGCGCCCGGCCTGTCCCGGTGCCGCTGCCGCCGTGGCTGAAGCGGCTGCCGTCCAACCGCGGCATCGAGGCCATTGCCGCAGAGCGGCTGCCGGGGGGCGGCGCGCGCTATATCGCCATTGCCGAGGCCGCAACCGGCGACGGGCTGATCCCTGCGGCCATCGTTCCGGCAACGCCGCACGAGGATGCCGGCTTTGCGGCCGCCGCCTGGCGCAGCCGGCCGGTGCGCGCCGTCGACGGCTTTTCGGTGACCGACGCCGCCTTCCTGCCCGACGGCGGGCTGCTGCTGCTGGAGCGGCGCTACGACCGGCCGATCGGGGTCTATATGCGGCTGCGGCGCATTTCTGCCGCCGAACTCGCCGGCCGCGGCCCCCTGACCGGAGAGGAAATCCTGCGTGCCGATTTCGGGCAGGAGATCGACAACATGGAAGGCCTCGCCGTGCATCGCGATCGTGCCGGCCGGCTGATCGTCACGCTGATTTCCGACGATAACCGCTCGCTGTTCCAGCGCACCCTGCTGCTGCGCTTCCGCCTCGACGGCTGAAACGAAAAAAGGCTGCCCGGCGCGGAGAACCGCCGGACAGCCTTTCTGAAACCGGTCGCGGGAAAGGCAGCGCCCGTCAGGCGGCCTGCCGCGGCGCCACCGCCTCCGGCAGCACATAGCCGAGCACGACGCGATAGGGCGCGAGCAGCACGAGGGCAGCCAGAATCTTGACGCTGAGATCGCCCAGCGCCCACGACACGAAACGCGGCAGTTCCGGCGCGAAAATGCCGAGCAGCGGGGCGTGGGCAATGGCGAAATCGTCATTGGCGCCAAGGAAGGCTGCAAACGGCGCGAAGGCGAGGCTGAAGAAGATTGCCGTATCCAGCACCGAGCCGACCAGCGAGGCGGTCAGCGGCGCCCACCACCACGCCAGACGGCGCAGGCGGTTGAACACCGTGACATCGAGAATCTGGCCGAACAGGAACGCAGACCCGGACGCGGCCGCGATGCGCGGCGTGGACAGCGCCACCGACAGCGCCACGGCCACGGCAAAGCCCGCCACCACCACCAGACGGGCCGTCGCCGGGCCGTAGCAGCGGTTGGTGAGGTCCGTCACCAGAAAGGCGACCGGATAGGTGAAGGCACCCCATGTCAGCAGGTCCGACAGCACGAGCGGCCCGACCTGACCCTGAACGGGGTACTGAACGAGAATGTTGGAGGCGACCACGACCGCGGTCATCGCCAGAACGGGGATGACAAGGTCTGCCGGCCGCAGCCGGCGGCGGCCGGCAGACGTGTGAGCAGGGTTCATGAGCATAAAACCTCAGGCATGATACCGTTGGCGGAAGACACCCCCGGCAGCACAGACCGGGCAGTGCAAAGCAGAAAGCCCGGAGAAGGCGGCATTGCCGCGCGCTCCGGGCCTTCGGTTTTCGTCAGGCGGCCGCAGGCACCGGGGTGCTGCGGCAATAAAGGTCTCAGGCCTCGGCCGGAGCAGCGGCGAGCTTGCGCTCGATCTCGCGCTTCACAACGAGGGCGCGCTCGCCCAGCTCGCTGTCGCGGGCCTTGAGCAGGAACGCGTCGAGGCCGCCGCGGTGCTCCACCGAACGCAGGGCGTTGGCGCTGATGCGCAGACGCACCT